>CATJIF010000068.1 GCA_949740445.1 uncultured Peptostreptococcaceae bacterium
CGGTTCTTCGAGCTGTTGAAGGACTACAAGGCTCGTTACATGGGTATCGGCCAGGTAGACCCGAACTTTGCAGTATTCTACGAAGACAAGAAATAAATAAAATAGAATCGTTCTATTATTATCGCAATTCACATTCCATGCAAACTTTATAGAAAAAAGAAACAACCGCAGCTTGCCTGCGGTTGTTTCTTTTGGTGCATTATACAAAATGCACAGTCGGACACGGGTTAAGCCTTTAAGATATCCAGCGATTGGTATTCTTTTGTGCGCTGGATTACCTGCTCCCAGGAAGGGACAGAGCGGAGGAAGGTGAGGTCATCCTGAATGCGGGCCAGCTCAGCCTTGATTTGAGCAACATCCTCTAACTTGCCTTCGACGGTCCGGACGTAGTAATCAATAAGCAGCCCACAGGAAATCAGACCGGTTTCCGGAGAACATTCTTCGGGACTTTCTTCTGTTTGCGTAAGAGCGGTCAGGTGATTGTCGAGATAAGCGTCAATTTCTAACAGCATTCCCATGCTGTTTAAGTCGAATACTTGGAAAGGTGCCATACCAAAAACGGGGATTTCTGCGCTGCAGCCCCAAAAATCTTCCGAGTCGCTCAACTCGTAAAGCTGACTGCTCATCTCTTGCAATTCTCCAAATTCGCTGGCATCAATGGGGCTGCGGAAAGATTGCAGCACCAGATCAACGACCCGGTTCAGCTTGCCAAGGACGGCACATCCGGGCAGGAATTGCAGTTGAGAGCCGAGATTAGCAAGCCGGGCCAGAGCAAAAAGGCCCCACAGGCGCACCTGGATATCTTCCATTTCTTCGGCGGTTTCTTCGATTTGGCTGAGGATGGTATTGTAAAGCACCGGGGCTTCTTCCAACTGGCCGATGCGGTTGGAGCAGTCGTCGATGAGGGCTTCGCCGACCGCCTCATATATGTCGTCGCGGGCGCTGTAAATAGAATCTGCCCGGTGCAGCCACAGCACTGCATGGTTGAAATCGCCTTGCTCCATGCAGGAACATCCCAGATTGTAATAGGCTTTCGCCAATCCCGTCCAGTCTCTTTTCTGACGACAATCGAGAATTTGCTCTTCAGGGTTCTTTTCCGGTTTTTTTGAAAACAGGCCAAACATAATAGGTCATCTCCTTATCTATGATATGTGTTTTACAGTGTACTGCATTTCGTTATTTGGTAAAGAACAGGCTACAGCAGGGTCTTGCCCTTTTCGTAATAGCTCTGCATTTCTGCAGGCGGAACCATAGAGCCGCCGGTGGCCCATACGATGTGGGTCGCTTGCGGCATGACTGCGGCAAGGCCATTGGCGTTTAGATATTCGCTCTGCCCATACAGGCGCATAACGCCGGGAAAACCAGCGCAGGCCGAGGGTTCGATATAAATGCCTTCGCGATCGGCAAGCTGAGCCAGCAGGCGGTACAGCATGTCGTCTTCTACGGTGAATACGCCGTCGAGGCGCGTTTCCATAAGCTTACCTACCAGGCGGGAAGCGCGGCCCACCGCCAGGCCGTCAGCAGCAGTTTTTCCATCCAGGCCGATATCTGCGCAGGCGATTTCGTTGTGCAGGCCGGTCATCATGCCCAGAGCCATGCAGGGCGCATGAGTCGGTTCTGCGAAGAAACAGTGTACGGCATTGCCGTAAATCTGCTTTAAGCCGAAGGCGACACCACCGGGGCCGCCGCCCACGCCGCAGGGCAGATAGACGAAGAGGGGATGGTCGCTATCTACAGAGATATCCATCTTTGCAAGTTGCGCCTGCAGCCGGCGGGCCGCCGTGGCATACCCCAGAAAGAGGTCGGAGGAGCCTTCGTCGTCCACGAAGTGGCACAGTGGGTCTTTTGCAGCTTCTTTGCGTCCCTCTGCCACAGCCTTCTGGTAGTCGTCGGGATACTCTACAACGACGGCTCCTTTTTCTCTCAGCATGTCTTTTTTCCACTGGCGGGCATCGGCCGACATGTGGATGGTAACGTGAAAGCCCAGCTTGGCGCTCATAATGCCGATGGAAAGCCCTAAATTTCCCGTGGAGCCCACGGCGACGCTGTAGCGGGAAAACAGCGCCTGAAAGCGGGGCTGCATCAAAATGGAGTAGTCGTCGGTCAGGGACAGCCCTCCTTCTTTCATGGCGATTTCTTCCGCCAGCTTAAGGATTTCGTGAAACCCGCCCCTGGCTTTAATCGAACCGGAAATGGGCAGCTGGCTGTCGCATTTTAAGAGCAGCCGTCCCTGCGCCGCAAGACCGGCTTCCTCTGCCAGACACTGGTGCATGCGGGGGATTTCCATAAGCGGCGATTCGATTAAGCCGCCTGCGGGCTCTGTCTGCGGAAAGGCTTTGCGCAGGTAGGGGGCAAATCGCTGCAGGCGCTGCTCGGCAGCGTCGATATCCGCCTGCTGAAACGAAACGTCTGCGCCGGCCGCGGCAGTCGGAGCGCACGCGGCCGCGGGAGCAGCCGCACAGGCTGCGGTTGCCAGAGGGTTAATCCAGAAGATTTCCTCTGCGTTCTTCATGGGCGCAAGCAGGGGATGCTTTGCCAAAAGAGTGTCGAGTTGTATTTCGTTCATCTCTTATGATCCTTTCTTTTGCGTAATAAAATGAGGCTTTTTCTCATAGTAACACATTTGTTTTTCATTTACAATCCAGGGCTTTTTCAGTATAATATAGGGAATCGCATTAAAGGGGGAATTTTATTGCAGAAGTTTTTAGTTCGCAGGTTTATCCGGGATTACGAGAGGACAGAGGAGCCGCAGGTGAGGGAGGCGTACGGAAAGCTGGCTGGCGCGGTGGGCATTGTTACCAATGGCCTGATCTGTGCGATGAAGATTGCGGTGGGGCTTTTGTTTGGCAGCATTTCTATTTTGGCTGACGGCATCAACAATCTGGCCGACGCATCGTCGTCTCTGATTACGCTGGTGGGTTTTCGCATGGCGGCAAAGCCAGCGGACGAGGATCATCCTTACGGTCATGCCAGAATTGAGTATATTACCGGTTTGATTGTTTCGATTCTGATTATCGTTTTGGGGCTGCAGCTTTTGGCGTCTTCTGCGGAAAAGACGCTTCACCCGGAGCCGTTGCAATTCAGCCTTCTGTCGGTGGCGGTGCTTGTGATTTCGATTGCGACAAAGCTGTGGCAGGCGGGGTTTAACCGCAAGATGGGGGAGGCGATTGATTCTGCGGCGTTAAAGGCTACGGGGGCTGACAGCAGAAACGACGTGATCGCCACTTCGGCGGTGCTGCTCAGCCTGCTTGTGGGAAAGGCATTCGGCATACAGCTGGATGGACCCATGGGCATTTTAGTGGCTTTGTTTATCCTGTGGTCCGGCATTTCTCTGATTAAAGAGACATCCGATCCCCTGCTGGGGCTGGCGCCGGATGCGTTTTTGGTCGAGTCGATTCAGAAGCGAATTATGGAGCACGAAGGCGTTTTGGGAATTCACGATTTGGTGGTGCACGATTACGGTCCTGGGCGGATTTTCGCTTCGGTGCACGTGGAGGTGGACGCCAATGGAAATCTGATGCAGAGCCACGATATGATCGACAACATCGAAAAGAGCATCAGCGAAGGGCTCCGGCTGCACCTGGTGGTTCACATGGACCCGGTGGATACGCAAGATCCGCTAACGCAAAAAGTAAAGCAGCAGTTAAACCAGGTAATTGCAGAGACTCCTGAAATCCTCAGCGCCCACGACCTGCGGGTAGTGAGCGGATGCACCCATCACAATCTGATTTTCGATATCGTAGCAGCTTCCGGCTGCCAGCTCAGCGACGGCCAACTCAAGGCCATGATAACGACAAAGCTTCAGGAAATGGACCCGATGTACAATACCGTTATCGAGGTGGACCGGAATTACGCCGGCGATATTTTTTAAAGAAGGGCTTGACAAGCGCGCTGTGCAGTGCCATACTATAGCCACAATCAAATAACAATCTTCAGGGCAGGGTGAAAGTCCCTACCGGTGGTACAGCCCACGAACCGCAAGGTATGATTCGGTGCAATTCCGAAGCCGACAGTACAGTCTGGATGAGAGAAGAGATAATGCGCAGCTGCACGCTGCATTTGTTTTCGCATAAGTGCTCTGAAATGGTATTTCATTTCAGAGCTTTTTTATGAATCGAACGATGATAGCAAGATGCAAAGCGCTGCAAACTTCTGTTGCAAATTGCCGCCGCAAAGGCAGAGCTAAACGTACAGCAACAAAGCCGCCAGAGTGCGCATGAGAATATCCATTGCCCTGAACCATCCGCGTTCGGGGCAATGTTTTTTATATCTGCGCTCTACTCCGGATGGTTTGCGGGGCAAAGGCTTCGGACAATGGGAACGATTAGGAGATGATGGTATTGGCAGAACAATCAAAACAATCACAACAGACACAACGATTACAGGAATCGCAACTAAATATAGATGAAAGATATATGGGAGAGGCGCTGCGGCTGGCGGAAAAGGGATGCGGCTGGGCGAATCCCAACCCGCTGGTGGGCGCGGTGATCGTAAAGGATGGAGAGATCATCGGCAGCGGTTATCATCGGAGGTATGGAGAGCTGCACGCAGAGCGCAACGCTTTAGCGGCCTGCCGCAAACCAGTTGCCAAAGCAACGCTGTACGTAACGCTGGAACCCTGCTGTCACTACGGGAAGACGCCGCCCTGTACGGAGGCGATTATCGAAAGCGGCATCGCAAGGGTAGTGATCGGCTCCGCCGATCCCAATCCGCTGGTAGCTGGCAAAGGCGCCGCCGTTTTAAGAGAGCACGGGATTGAGGTGACAGAGGGCGTGCTCCAGGAGGAATGCGACCGGATAAACCTTCCGTTTTTTCATTACATCCAGACAAAAACGCCATACGTAATTTTAAAATACGCCATGACCATGGATGGAAAAATTGCCGCTGCCTCGGGAAAATCGCAGTGGATTACGGGAGAGCAGGCCCGGCGCAGGGTGCATCAAGACCGCTGGCGGTATTCTGCTATTATGGTGGGCGTGGGTACTGTCATCACCGACGACCCGCTTTTGACCTGCCGGGTCGCGGCACAAAGCGCAGAAGGCGCAGACAGCATTCCCGGCGACCATGCCGGCAGTCCGGGCTCTTCTGTGCCCCAGCCGGTCCGCATCGTCTGCGACAGCCACCTGCGCACGCCGCTTGCGGCCCGCATCGTAGCGACGGCACAGCAGGTTAAGACGATCATCGCTACCTGTTGCAGCGATGCAGGACGCAGAAGGGCTTACGA
Source organism: uncultured Peptostreptococcaceae bacterium (assembly GCA_949740445.1). Classification (GTDB taxonomy): domain Bacteria; phylum Bacillota; class Clostridia; order Peptostreptococcales; family Anaerovoracaceae; genus RGIG446. Next base: position 5,225 of record CATJIF010000068.1, read on the forward strand.
AGCCGCGGGCTGTCAGGTACTGACCGTAGCGGAAAACGACAGCGGCAGCGTGGATCTGGCAGCGCTGCTGCTGCTGCTGGGGCAGCAGGGAATTGACAGTCTTATAATAGAGGGGGGAGCCGAGCTGAACTGGGCAGCGTTAAAAAGCGGCATCGTCCGGAGAGTGCAGGCCTACATTGCGCCGAAGATTCTGGGCGGCGTACAGGCAAAATCCCCTGTGGGCGGGCCGGGGCTTTCCGACCCCAACCAGCCTTTTGCGCTGGGGCCGCCGCAGATTACTGTGCTGGGCGAGGACATTCTGTTGGAAAGCGAGGTGATTTCGTGTTTACCGGAATCGTAGAAGAGGTCGGCAAGATCGTGTCGGTAAAACGGGGAAGCAGCGGAGCGGTGCTGACGGTAGAAGCCTCTGTTGTTTTAGAGGATGTGAAACCGGGTGACAGCATTGCGGTCAACGGCGTATGCCTGACGGCTTCATCTCTGAGCGCGAGAACGTTCAGTGCCGATGTGATGCACGAGACCATGGACCGATCCAACCTGCGGCTTTTGCGCAGCGGAGATGCGGTAAATCTGGAGCGGGCGATGGTGGCAAACGGCCGCTTTGGCGGCCATATCGTTTCGGGGCACGTGGATGGGACAGGCACCATTTCCCGCGTGGAAAAGGACGACAACGCTGTCTGGTATACCATCGAGGCGCCGCCTGCGGTGCTCCGCTACATCGTGGAAAAGGGCTCGGTCGCCATCGACGGCATCAGCCTGACTGTGGCTGCCGTAACGCAGAGGGAGTTTCGGGTATCGGTGATTCCCCACACGCGGGCACAGACGACGCTAACGAAAAAGGCGGCAGGCAGCACAGTCAATATAGAAAATGACTGCATTGGAAAGTATGTGGAAAAGCTGCTGATGCCACAATTTGCGCCGTCGTGTGCGGAGGCGCAGGACGCAATGGAAGCAAAGGCAGCAAAGTTAAGTGCGCCTTGCAGCAGTGGAATTACACAGGAATTTTTAGAGAAATTTGGTTTTTAGGAGGCGGTATTATGTACGAATTCAATACGATAGAAGAAGCGTTAGAGGAGCTTCGACGGGGCAGGGTAATTCTCGTAACCGACGATCCCGACCGGGAAAACGAAGGTGATTTTATCTGCGCCGCAGAATTTGCTACGACGGAGAACGTAAATTTTATGGCGATGCACGCCAAGGGGCTGATCTGCATGCCCATGAGCATAGAGCTTTGCAAAAAACTGCAATTTCCGCAGATGGTAACGAACAATACCGATAACCACGAAACGGCATTTACCGTTTCGGTGGATCACGTAAGCACCACCACCGGCATTTCCGCGCAGGAACGGGGCGTAACAGCCAGAGCCTGCGTTTCGCCGCAGGCCCGGCCGGAGGATTTCCGCCGTCCCGGCCACATGTTTCCGCTGATGGCGAAGAAAAACGGCGTGCTGGAGCGCGACGGCCACACGGAGGCAACGGTGGATTTAATGCGTCTGGCGGGGCTTGCAGAATGCGGTCTGTGCTGCGAAATTATGCGCGAGGATGGCACGATGATGCGCACGCCGGAACTCTTTGCGCTGGCAAAACAGTGGGACTTAAAATTCATCACCATCAAGGCGCTTGTGGAATACCGCAAGCGGCACGACCGGCTGGTAGAGCGCGTGGCAGTAACGAAGATGCCCACACGCTACGGCGATTTTAAAGCCTATGGCTATGTGAACAAGCTCAACGGCGAACACCATGTAGCGCTTGTAAAGGGCGACATCGGCGACGGCAAAAACCTTCTTTGCCGCGTGCATTCCGAATGCCTGACCGGCGATGCTTTCGGCTCGCTGCGCTGCGACTGCGGCCAGCAGTTTGCCTCCGCCATGGCGCAGATCGAAAGAGAAGGACGGGGTATTTTATTATACATGCGCCAGGAGGGCCGGGGCATCGGCCTGATCAACAAGCTGCGCGCCTACGAATTGCAGGATAAGGGCATGGATACATTGGAAGCCAATTTGGCGCTGGGCTTTGCCGGCGACCTGCGGGAATACTTTATCGGAGCACAGATTTTACGGGATTTAGGCGCGAAAACGCTACGCCTTTTAACCAACAATCCGGATAAGGTGTACCAGCTTGCAGATTTCGGCATGGAGATTCTGGAACGGGTTCCAATTCAGATGGACGCTACCGACTACGACCTGTTTTATCTGCAAACAAAACAGGAGAAGATGGGGCATATTCTGCATTACGAGACCGAAGTGAAATAGCAAAAAGAGACTTGCAGCAAGATCGAGGCTGATGGTCGCAGAAGCAGGGTCGTTCTATCTGTTCTATCAGGGAGAAAAGGAGGAAATACAATGAATATTTTTGAAGGAAAATTAATTTCTCAGGATGTGCGAATCGGGATAGTAGCTGCCCGGTTTAACGAATTTATTACGGCAAAACTGATCGCCGGTGCGGAGGATGCGCTGCGCCGCCACGGCGTGGCAGAGGACTGCATCGACCTGGCGTGGGTTCCTGGAGCCTTTGAAATCCCGCTGATCGCTTCCAAAATGGCGAAATCCGGAAAATACGACGCAGTCATCTGCGTCGGTGCGGTTATCCGTGGCACCACCAGCCACTACGATTACGTTTGCAGCGAGGTTTCGAAGGGGATCGCGCAGGTATCGCTGGCAAGCGATGTTCCGGTGATGTTCGGCGTTCTTACCACCGACACCATCGAGCAGGCCATTGAGCGGGCCGGAACAAAGGCCGGAAACAAGGGATTTGACTGCGCTGTGGGTGCGATTGAAATGATTAACCTGATCCGCAAAATCGGACAAAACTGACAGACGATTGCATATAAACAAGCCCATTGCGCCGGCAAAGGCGGATGGGCTGTTTTTGTTTTGCAAACACTGCCATTCTCTTTGCAAATCTTATAGTTTAAGCATTTCTATGCCCGCTGCTATTGGCAAACCATCTGCTGTGTAGTAGACTGAAAAGTAAAGGGGGAATGCGCAATGAAACTGCTATTTAAACAGAGGGTTTTTTCGTGGTTTGACAGCTACGATATCTACGACGAAGACGGAACTCCGGTCTATACCGTCAGGGGACAACTGGCATGGGGGCATTGCCTGAAAATATTCGATGCTTCCGGCCGCGAGGTAGGAACGGTAAAGGAGCGGGTATTGACCTTTCTGCCAAAATTTGAATTGTATCTTGGGGCTCAGTACCTGGGATGCATTCAAAAGGAATTTACGTTTTTTAAGCCGAAGTACCATATCGACTGCAACGGATGGCGCATTGATGGGGATTTCTTCGAATGGGAGTATTCCATTATCGGGGCCGACGGCGGGCAGGTTGCCACAATTTCTAAAGAAGTATTTCACTGGGCCGACACCTATGTCATCAATGTAAAAAGGCCGCAGGATGCACTCTGCGTCCTGATGTTTGTGCTGGCTGTCGATGCGGAAAAGTGCTCGAGGAATTGAATAAAGAATTGAGGGATGGGAATTTTTAATGTATGAATATTTTAATATCGACTACGGAAGTTTAGTCTTTGAATGGGACGAAGAAAAGGCAGCTCTTAATTTTTCCAAACACGGAATACGATTTGAAACAGCTTCTAAGGTATTTGCAGACGAAGACAAACTAATACGAAGCGATGAAGAACATCCATGGGAAGAAAGATATAATATTTTGGGAAAAGTAGGAAAAATCCTTTTCGTTGTATGCACTTTAAAAAAAGAAAATGTAATTCGTATCATTTCTGCCAGACGTGCAACGGAACTTGAGAAAGCGAGGTATGAATATGGCGAAAATTATGATGAATAGTCTACCAGCAGAATTGACACCGGAAGAAATCGCCGAGCTGGAAGCTGCTGAGAAACTGCCTGTTGTATTTGATGACGATTGTCCAGAAATGACAAAAGAAACGTTAAAGCAATTTCAAAGAATGAACAAAATTACAATTGGAATATCACAGGATAACATGAAAAAAGTGAAATCATTTGGGCCGGATTATTCAAAAATTCTCAGTCACTTGTTGGATTTGGCGCTAAATGATGCGGAGTTGATAAAAAAGTGTCTGTAAGAGTATTTTACGGTCGCAGCTATCATTGCCATTAGCGAACTCTGCGTCCTGATGTTTGTACTGGCTGTCGATGCGGAAAAGTGCTCGAGGAATTGAATAAACGAATAAAAATGCAGTCAGACAACGTGGAACGCAGGAAAAACAGAGAATAATTGAGGTGAAGTCATGCCTTTTTTCATCGTCCGGCAGGACATTACAAAAATGAAAACCGATGCGATTGTGAACGCCGCCAACACAGCGTTGCAGATGGGCGGCGGAGTTTGCGGCGCGATCTTTCAGGCCGCCGGTGCCAAGGAGCTGCAGGCAGCTTGTGATGCGCTTTCGCCCATCCGCACGGGCGAAGCTGCCATTACGCCGGGATTTTCTCTGCCGGCGAAGTATGTGATTCATGCAGCAGGGCCGGTGTACAACCATCAGAAGCAAGAACAGTGCCGCAGGCAACTTTACTCCGCCTATACGGAATCACTGAAGCTGGCGGAAGCTCACGGATGCAAAAGCATTGCCTTTCCGCTGATTTCCAGCGGGATTTACGGATATCCGAAGGAAGAAGCGCTTGTAGTGGCAAGAGAAGCCATCGAAGCGTATCTCGCTGGTTACGGTATGGAGGTCTGGCTTGCGGTTTTTGATAAAACCTCGTTCTGCGCAAGCAAGAAGCTGCTAGACCGCGTGGAGAGCTATATCGACGAACACTATGTCGATGGGCATACCCGTTCCCGCTGTGGGCGCCTTGCTGCAAAACGGCCAGCGATGCAGGAAGCCGCCGAACCGGAGATGCTGCTTCGGGCGGGTGGAATCCGCGCCATGCAGCCGGCTGCCGCCGGGGTGGCCGTCGCGGCGGCAGGGATCGATTCGCTGCTGAATCAACTGGATGCGCCGTTTTCCGATACGCTTTTAAAGCTCATCGACACAAAGGGCAAGACGGATGTAGAGGTCTATCAGCGAGCAAACATCGACCGCAAGCTGTTTTCCAAAATACGCACGGGAAAAGGCTACACGCCGAAAAAGCCGACGATTTTAGCCCTCGCGGTGGCGTTGGAGCTGACGCTTCCCGAGACGGAAGCGCTGCTAAAGCGGGCAGGATATGCGCTGTCTCACGCCAGCAAATTTGATGTCATCGTGGAATATTTTATTGGGAACGGCAGCTACAATATTTTCGAAATCAACGAGGTGCTGTTTACCTACGACCAGCCGCTTTTAGGATCGCAGCCCGCATTTGGCTGATTAAAGGGGTTGTCTGCACGCAACATGTCGCTTTTCAGGCGACCAAAGGGACTTCCGTATTTTGTAAAGTAGAACTATCAAAATACAGGAGGTCTTTTTTATGAAACAACGTGCGACAGAACTGGTCTTTATTCTCGATCAAAGCGGTTCCATGGCGGGGCTGGAAAGGGATACCATCGGTGGATTCAATTCCATGCTTCAGAAGCAGCGCGATGCAGAGGGCGAATGCAGGATTACCACCGTGCTGTTCAACAATCGTTGCCAGCTGCTCCACGACCGCATTGACATTCGCGCCGTCAGTCCCATGACGGAGTGGGAGTACCGGGCGGGTGGCTCTACGGCGCTGTTGGATGCCATCGGCAAAACCATCCGCAAATTGAAAGATGTGCAGAAAGGCACGGCAAAAGAATACCGCGCAGAGAACGTGATGTTCGTTATCATCACCGACGGAGAGGAAAATGCAAGCCGGGAATACTCTTCTGACGAAATCAAACGCATGATCGAACACGAAAAAAATCGATACGGGTGGGAATTTATCTTTCTGGGAGCAAATATCGACGCTGTGGAAACGGCGGGGCGCTTTGGCATTTCCGCCGAATGCACTGCGGATTATGTGCCGGACAGCGCGGGGACAGCGCTGAACTTTCAGATGATGAGCGAGGCAGTGGCAGCCTTCCGGGTTACCAGCGCAATGCCCCAGGCGCCGCTTAATGCCATCCGCAGGGATATGAAGCAGCGGAGCGGCAGATAATCTGCACCATTGGTCAATTGTATGCAGAGCAGGTCGCCCGGCTTCAGTTTTTTAACAAGCCTTTGGTATTGAGGACGTCGAAAGTCCTTGCCGGATTGCTTGTCTAAATAAAGGTTCTTTTCCGGCACATTGTTTTCAGTCATGGCCAAACGCTGACGGCCTTCGTTCTGGTCGATGCTGGATACACGGATATATCCGTAAGTATTTGCTGGCATAGCGGCCTCCCTTCTTTGTGTTACTTTGCTTTTCATAATATAATAGAAGTAAGAAAGCAGTGCTGAGTATGACATATTTATACTAAATCATATTTTTTTAGGAAAATATGATTGACCCTTTCGCATCTATATAGTAAAATAAATATAAATTGTAAAATATATACATTCTTAAGTGAGCTGCATATAGCCTCTCGGTTACCAAGGATCGACTTTTCTTTGACTTCAACTTACATACGTTCAGGAAAAATTCGGTTTTCAAAGGATATGGTCTAATATATAATAAAAATAGCGGAAGAAGGTAATGATTTGAACACAACAGCACAGCTTCGGCAGGAGGATATAGCACAGCGCCATCAAGAGGATACAGCACGGCTCCGGCAGAAAGATTTGGAACGTTTGCAATTACTCCGATATATCGACGACGATTTTATGACTGTCTGTCTTGCAGATAATTTTGAGGGCGTAGAGCTGATCCTTCGGATTGTTCTAAAACGAAAGGATATCACGATTACATCGGTTCGGACGCAAGAGCCGCTGAAGAATCTGCAGGGACGTTCCGCTGTTTTGGATGTTCACGCCGTTGACAGTACCGATAAAGAATTTGATATAGAAATCCAAAGATCCGACGCGGGAGCGGGTGCAAAACGGGCAAGGCACAACAGCAGCCTGTTGGATGCGCACATAGTAAAGCCCGGAGACGACACGGAGGAGATTCCCGACAGCTATGTTATTTTCATTACGGAAAACGATGCCATGAAAGGAAGCCGGCCGCTCTATCCCGTAGAGAGATATGTTACAATCGGAGAGAAGAAGGTATGGTTTGGCGACGGTTCACATATTCTATATGTCAACGGGAAATACAGGGGCGATGATGAAATCGGAAAGCTCATGCATGATTTTTCGTGTACCGATCCGGATAATATGAATTACGAGGCACTTGCGAAACGAGCGAGGTATTTCAAGAAAGACGAGAAAGGAATGGCTGCTATGTGTAAAATTTTGGAAGATATGAGAAACGAAGCGGCAAGGGAAGCAGCCCAAAAGACGGCAATCCGCATGATCAGGGCGGGCAAAATGCCGCTGGAAGATATCGCCGATTATACAGAATTACCCCTTGACACAGTAAAAGAATTAGCAAGCCGAACCGTGCGGTTTGCGTAATCTGTCAGTAATTGCGTTAGAGCATACAGAAAATGTGCAGGCTGTCGGGCAGTCCGATGGTTTGCGCAAATTTTTGGCAACCATGTAAG
>CATJIF010000069.1 GCA_949740445.1 uncultured Peptostreptococcaceae bacterium
CGATAGGCGACATGTTTACCGTATAATCGACGCCTTCTTCCTGACGCAGGGCACCGACGATGGGGTCCTTCCGATTTAGCACATCGGCCAGCCTGGCACCGGGCCGCACTTCGTTCAGCGACTGGCCGACGATTTCCCACTCAGTCACCCTGGTAATGTGCGTATATGCCGGATTGATATAGCGCACGATGGCCTTCTCGTCGATGATTAAAATACCGTCGTAAAGCGAATCGAATAAAGTTCTGACCCAGCCGTCGATTTGAAGCATACCCTGACCCCATTTTTTATGCAGTGCTCAATTTCTTTTCTAACAAAAATACAGGCATTTCTTTGTGCCGATGCAATTTTATCCTTTGATTCTCACCGATACCCCTTCTCCACATACGGGCTGGTGGCCGCCTTCAACATACCGCCATACCCCAGTGTAAAGGAAAGCACATCGCCCACTTTATACTCCGTCTTCGACCGGGTAACATCCACGATCAGGTGGTCGGAGCTGGCGCCTAAAATGTCGATGCCTGGGTCTATCGGCGTCATGGAGCCCGGCTCGGCATCCTGCTTGCCGATGGCTAAAATCGCCCGGCGGATTACACCGCGATCCTCGTACACTGGTTTTTGCCCAAAGGCGTCCACGCCCGGCTCGCCGATGGGAAGGGACGGTTTTTCCTTCAGTTCCACGATCTGCGCTTCCAGCAGCATGGTGTCGGAGCAAGTTCCCGGCAGCTTCGTTTCGTAAGCAGTATCGTTGCCCAGCAAAAAGCTTTCGCCCAGGCGCAGGTTATTGATTCCCGCAGGCAGCTGCCGCTCTTTCAGCGCTTCGTTTTCGCCCAGCAGGTAGATAGAGCTGGAATTGCCGCCGGATACCATTTGCAGCTCAATGCCGAAACGCGCTTCGATTTTCTTTGCTATTTCTACCAGCTGCGACAGATTGTCGTTTTTCGGGATAATGGCGCCGTAACAGGTCAGGTTTACGCCCACGCCCTGCAAGTGAATGTGCTTCATTGCCAAAATTTCGCTGACTGCCTGGAAAATCTGTTCTTCGTCGCGGAAGAAAATGCCTTCGCGCAGGTCGCCCAGGTCGATCATCAGCAGGATGTTGTGAACCACATCCGCCTCGGTAGCCGCTTCAGAAAGCGCCCGGATGGTGGCAAGCTCAGAGTTAAAGCTCAGGTCAGCATACCGCACGACATCAGCGACCTCGCACAGCATGGGCAGGCGCAGAAGCACGGTTTTCTTTCCCGCAACACGGGCTTTCCCCGCATAGGTTTTTAGGTTTTTTACCCGGGAATCCGCTAGGTAATCCACACCGGGATGGGAGATCAGAAGCTCTACAATCCGCGCATCGGCGCAGACGCCCTTTGTCACTACCATCATCGAACAATCGCCCTGATGTACCGTTTCGCTGACCGCGTCTAAATTCTGGCGCAGTTTCGTTAAATCATAGACTAATCTCGGATACATGCTCACTCCTCCTCATTGACCGTTTCGGCCTGCTGTTTTGGCCGGTACGTCCCATCTTCTGCCTTTTCCCAGCCCATTTCTTCCAGGTGCTTGCGCTCTGCCTCTTCCTTTGCCCTGCGCTGCTCTTCGATGCGGTCCAGCTCGTCCATGTAGACCGCCCGCTTGCTGCGCTCCAAATCCTCTTTTTTGGGGAAGGTAATGCGCAGGCTCTTTTCCAGCAGGCGGATGGTGCCTTCTTTATAGCGCTTGGACAACACGCCCAGCGATGCCATGATATAGTCGTTATCCACTAAAATCGTCGCGTTTTCCGTGGGAAACAGCAGCAGTCCTGTTTCGTTGTACGCAGCGATTTTGCGCATGATGTCCTCGCGGTGAGGCAGGCGCGTCAGCGCGCCGCCGGTTCCCACAATATATTTTACCTGTGTCAGGTCCTTGCCCTCTGCTACGGTACTGCGGCCGGAAGGCCCGTAGATGTAGCGGATCTGTCCTGCGTGGCGCTCTATGGAACGAAGCGTCGCCTCCTCTGCCAGCCGCTCCACATAGGCGCGTTCTGCATCGTCTTTGGGAATGGCTTTGTATGATGCCATCACCGCATCGAGGTCGATGCCGGAAAGCTGTTCGGCGAGCTTTTCTCTGCCGATGATTTCCACGATGTTTTTCTGATTGACATAAACCCCCAGGTCACCCTCTACTGTCCGCTTGGCTTTGGGCTCCGGACTGGTCATAATGCGCGCCACCTGGTCGGATTCTACGCAGACGGAATGTACGTCGGTGGTCGCGCCGCCCACGTCGATCACCACCACGTCGCCGATACACTCGTTCAGCAGCTTGGTACATTCCATGACTGCGCCAGGCGTGGGTATGATGGGGCCGCTGACCATATCGCGCACATGTTCCATACCGGGCGCGTGGATAATGTGGTCTTCAAAGGCAGCCTGGATTACCTTGCGGGCCGGCTCTACATTCAGGTCGTCGATTTTGGGATATACATTTTCTACGATGTACAGCGGCTGTTCCGATTCTTCGTCGAAAATCAGTTTCATTTCCTCCTGGTTTTCGCAGTTTCCCGCATAGATTACCGGCGTTTTTAATCCCATGGAGCGGATCATCTCCGCATTGTGTATGGCTGTATCGCGTTCGCCGTAATCCACACCGCCGGCAATCAAAATCAAATTGGGCTTAATTTCTTTGATTTTCTGCAGATCCGTGCGGCGCAGCTTTCCTGCGGTTACGTGGTGGATAATGCCGCCAGCGCCCAGCGCTGCCTCTTTTGCCGCCCTGGCAGTCATATCGTACACCAGTCCGTGAACGGTCATTTTCAACCCTCCAGCCGCAGAGGATGTCGCCAACATCTCATCGTATTCAATGGAATCAATGCCCATTTTTTTGCACAAATCGTCGATGGCGCCTTGCAAACCGACGCGGACATCCCCTGCAAGCACTGAGGTCGGCGCCTGTCCCTGGGCCCAGAATATGGGATTGTCTGTATGGATATCCTTAAACGCGTTTACAACCGTCGTTGTGGAGCCGATTTCGGCTACCAGTACGTCTACTTTCATAATTGTTACCCCTTGCGTAAATAACTATCCGCGCCTCCGGCGCGCGGTTTTCTGATGGATAAAAAGAGGGCTGCCTGCCGGCAGCCCCCAAGAGTCAAGACTTTTTCAGGCTTACTTTTTATTTGTTCGCTTTCATTTCGCGGCGGCGTTCCACGAGGAAGGTCGCTACATCCACGCCGTGACTGTTTCTTCCAAAGCCGGCGTCTACGCCCTGCTTTACAGCTTCCTCAGGAATTACCTGCGTACCGCCTGCCAGGATCATCACGTTGTCTCTGATGCCCTTTTCCACTGCCAGCTCATGGATTCTCTTCATGTTCTTATAGTGGATATTGTCGTGAGAGATGATGGTCGAGGCTAAAATAGCGTCAGCGTTGAGCTCTACAGCAGCGTCAACCAGCTTTTCCACCGGGCAGGAGGTCCCCAGATAGTGTACCTCGATGCCGTATTTTTCAATACCGCCGTGTTTGATGTCGATGATCTCGCGCAGACCTACGGAGTGCTCGTCTTCGCCTACGGTTGCACATACGATCTTCATGGGGTTGGCGTCGATATCTTCTCTGATTTCCGCATCCGACAGCAGATGAGGTTCGGGCGGAATGACGAGGCTGTCTACGTCGATGTCGAAATCGACTCTGCCCTTCATTTCAATGCGGGTTCCTTCAGCTTCCTGCATCACTTCGCGGTTGATAACCTCCGGATCTACAAGGCCCAGCTTCTTGCCGATTTCCACAGCAACTACCTCTGCCACTCTTCTGTTTTCCGGAATAAACATATTCAGCATGATCGTTCCATCTGCCAGCCATTCCATTTCCGGCTTTACCATGCTGCTCTTTCTGTACTTCTCAACCTCTGCAAGACGAACATTTACATTGTCCTGGTCGTCCAGCTCGTCGATGTAGACGATCTTGGAGCGGTCTTCGAAGGTACATCCGCCGATCAGCGCAGACGGGTTCTTCGGGTCGCCGCCGTACTGTTCTACGTTGTTGTAGCCAAAGTGCGCCGTAACCGGAGCCATGTAATCCTCGTCTCTTTCGTATACGAAGCCATAGCCGATGCCGCCTTCGATCTTACGGGCAATTCCGTCGCCGTTTCTCTCCGGATACTTGCCGCTGTCTACGAAGAAGCCCTCCTGTACCGCCTGGAAGTAGCCGCCGACCTCGACGATTTCTTCCATGAAGAGGCAGGCTCTTTCGCGGATCTCTCTGGACATTTCAGTCAGCGGGCCATCCTTTTTCAGCTCAACCATTTCCATCAGGCCATCCATGCCTACAAACGTCTGCTTCGCCGTATCGCAGGCTTCGATGTTATAGATGTGCCAAGGAACGTTTCTTCCTTCGTCCGGCGTAATGGTGGACTGGATGTCGGCTCTGGTCAGCTTGGAAATCAGCATGTTCAACACGTGAGTTACGGTAGCTTCACGGGCGGAAGCTTCCATATACTTGGTGTTCATCTGTGCTCTCATCTTATATTTTCTTAAGAAGTCTCTCAGGGCCACAGCATAGGGCAGGTCCAGATATACGCAGGGTGCCGGCGGCGCTGTGGGCGGCACGGTGGAAAGACAGATGTTTTCCGGCTTCATGCCTACCTTTTCGGAGAACAGCGAGTTGATGGCGTGCTGCACGATCAGCTCAGGCATAACTTTCCACGCTTCTCTTGCAGTCGCGTTGGCATTGTGGGCACCGTCGATCTGTGCGATGTCAGCCCAGGCCATAATGCTCTTGGATTCGCAGGCGTCTACAAAAGAACGCACGCAGTTGATGTTTCTGTACAGTACGTTGTACTGGGGGTCCTGGTGAGCGCCATTGATGCCCTCCTCAGCGAACATAACAGCAACGTCGGGACCAGCCACACCGGAAACATAGGAATGGTAGTTGATGGGACGGCCTACCTCATCCTCGATTAAATCCAGCGCCTTGCGCTGTGCTCTGACCTGTTTTCTGGTAATGGGAACGCCGCCGATCCCCTGCGGTGTGCCTTCGATCAGGCCGTCCATGTGCGACTGGCCTGCCGTTCTGATTACCATGATGTGGTCGGCGCCGTGCCATGCGGCCATTCTCATGCGGCGGATGTCGTCTTCAAAGCGTCCGGATGCGATTTCCGTCGTAATCACCGGCAACGGCTGCGGGTCCATACCGTCGAAATACTTGGAGGACGGCAGTCCCACGCTCTGCTTTAAGGGCGTCGTCATATCGTGAAACGTAAACGGCCCCATGTTCAGGTTTTCTTCGTGAGTTCTCCATACCCAGCCTCTTCTTCTGGGCTCGTATTTGTCGAGATCCTCTAAGATTCGGTCGATATCTATTTTTTCGTCTTTTTTCAGCTTATCGTATGCCATCTTATTTCCCTCCCTTGAACAATGCGGCGGCTTCATCCCAGCCTTTGCCAGCAGCAAGCATGGCACCCGCTTCTTTGATGGAAATATCCTTTGCCTTTGCCACCTTGTAAACGACGTGACCGGCGCCCTTGCCCATCAGTCCTTTATCCATGCAGCCTTCCACGATGGCCTTGGTGTCCAGAGAGGAGATGCCCATTCTCAGCAAAACGGCTCTCTCTACGGATGGCGTTGTATTCTTCCGGCCCAGCGCAAGCAGCGGGTCTACAACCTGGGCTGTCACTTCCCAGAAGTGGTTGTAGAGCTCTTCGTCTGTCATATTCGCCAGGTGTTTTCTTCTTTCCTGAAAATCATCTGCTCTTTTCATCCTGATTCCTCCCAAACCCGCCCGATGCGGGTTGTATTATTTATTTTCAACGCGGACAGAACCGCTTTGCCGGCTTTCCGACCGCTTTTGTGCCGCTCTGTCCGCTACACTCATCCAAGTAGCGCCTGTTACAGCGTTTTCAGAACCTCTTTTACAAAAGCGACATCTTTCTTCGTTTCTTCTGCAAGGAAATTCAGATCGGCGTCGGTCAGTTTGGCAACATCCGGGCAGTGAGCCTTAACCGCCTTCTTAATCAGAGATGCTCTGAAGTGGTCGATGTCAGCTTCCTTATACTTAATGCAGCCAGGGTCCTTCGGCAGAATCACGTTTACGCCAGGCTTGTCTTCCTCTGCCGGATTTCCGAAGTGAATGTCAATGCCGTTTTCTCTGGCAAAGGACATCTGCGGCTGCACGTGCTTGCCAGCTCCGGTGTATTCGGTTTCGCTGATAACGATAACCGCATCTTCGGGCAGTTCCTGCGCCAGGGAGAAGGCGGCAGCCAGCGCTGTATTTCCGGCAGGTCCTCTTTCCAGGCCCTCCAGGTTGGCCAGTGCTTCGGTCATGTACATAACCTCGCCCTGCGTTACCGTTACATAGCGGTCCATGTAGCGCAGCGGACGGGCGGCGGAGCGGGGCACGTCGGAGTGGTCGGGGTCGGTGGCGTAAGGCACGCCGAAGCCCGTGTGTCCGGTGGTGCAGGATTTCTTATTAAACTGCACGTCGGATGCCATGTGCAGTCCGGTCAGATTGATGGAAGCTGCTACCATCTGCGTGTTGGTGGCTCCTGCTTTGATTAAACCTCTGGCCGTACCGGTGATCATACCGCCGCCGGCATTGGTGCAGACCACCATTTCCGGATCTTTGCCCAGAAGCTCTCTGCACTGCATAGCGATTTCGTAGCCCAGGGTTTCGATGCCGGCAATGCCGAAGGGCGAATACAGCGATGCGTTGAAATATCCCGTATCCTCCAGAACGGACAGGAAGGTGTAGAACAGCTCCGGTCCTACGGTCAGCTGGATTACCTCTGCGCCGTAAGCTTCGCAGGCTCTGGCCTTTTCTACGATTTCCGGCTGGCCTACGCCGTTGGAGTCGAAGCACTCCTGAACAACGATGCACTTTAAGCCCTGCATCGCAGCCTGAGAAGCTACGGCTGCGCCGTAGTTTCCGGAGGTGGCGGCAATAACGCCCTTATAGCCTAATTTCTTGGCGTGAGCAACCGCGCAGGCAGCTCTTCTCGCCTTAAAGCTTCCGGAAGCGTTGGCAGCTTCATCTTTTGCAAAGATTCTCGCACCATAGCCAGGCTTTGCGTATTTTCTGGACAGAGCGGACAGATTTCTCAGCTCGATCAGCGGGGTATTGCCCACAGCAGTCCTGCTCTGAATTTTATTGATTTCTTCCAAGGTATAGCCGGTGGATTTCATCAGCGCTTCGTAATCGAAGGCAACGGAACCGGATTCAAATTCGCTGTAGTCCAGCCCGAGAGCTTCTTTCATAATGTCATTGGATCTTCCCATAACGGAAGCATAATCTTTTGCTAACGCCATTATTGGTCACCTCCAAACATGATTTCTCTCAGCTGTCTGTCGATCTGCACCAGCTCGGGAACGAACGTTCCATAGCTGTGCTTCCAGTAAGGATTGACTTCGATCAGCTTGCCCGTTTCCTTGCGGCCTACTGCAGTGACTACTGTTACCTGATCGCCGATTTCCGCATCTTCCTGCAAAAATCCCTTCGTCCACATTTCAAGGTCGCATTTCTGAGTATCGTCCGGCAGCTTAGCCGTTCTCTCATCCGCCTTCAGCACGATGGAGTGAATGCGAACCCATTCGCCTTTTTTCACCATTGTCGTTTTCTCCTGTTCAAAGTGATGACAGAGGACGATTTTGCCAACCGTCCTCATCTCGTTTTCTTTCTTATTTTACAATCTTCTTATCCGGGCAGATGCGGTCTCTCATGTCGCCCATGATTGCGCGGGGAACCGGCAGATCCAGCATGGTCTGCAGACCAGGCTCTGCGTTGATGACCTGCGGAATCATGTTAACGCACATAGCGATGGTTCCGATGCCGCCTTCGATTTCGGGGCTGTTTACCATGTTAACATTGGGCGTACCCTTGATGATAACATAATCGCCGGTCTGTACACCAACCTGCTCCGGCTCGATCTGCTGCGGATGATCCATCTCGATCATCAGCTCGCCGTTTCTGTAACCAAAGGCCTTCATAGCTACGCCTGCAACGTTGCCAGCCTTGGCAAAGCCGTAAGGAGACTTTCTGTCTACATCGGTTACGATGGGCTCCATGCTCTGCTCGAACTTGTCGATTTCCCAGCCGATACCATCGGCGATCATGCCCATGGATTCTGCAAATCCAACGTGGCCAGCCAGGTTGCCCTTCTTGAATTCCTCTACGGTTACGCCGATGCCCTGCTCTTCCATAACGGCAGGTCCAAAGGGCGACAGGGAATTGACGCGGCGGGATACGATGTGCTCAACCTCTTCCATGCATCCGGTCCAGATGAGAACCAGCAGGTCCATGATCAGGCCGGGGTTGATGCCGGTGCCCAGGCAGGATACGCCGTTGGCCTTGGCAATCTTGTCCAATTCTACAGCAAGCTCAGGGCTCTGGGCCTTGGGATATGCCATCTCTTCTGCGGATGTGATAACGTTCAGCTTCTGCTCCATGATGAACTTTAGCTTATCGAAAGCATTCTTGGTGAAGGAATCTGTGCACAGCAGAACGATGTCAGCAGCGCCCGGCTTGATTACGTCTTCTGCAGCTCCGATCAGTACGTCGGGTCTGTCACCTCTTTCGGTCTTGATGTAATCGTACATGCTCTTGCCGATTTTAGCTCCGCGGCCTACGGCACCGACGATGTCAACGCCCTTTTTCTTTAACAGCATGTCAGCCATACCGCCGCCCATGGCGCCCAGTCCCCAGATGATTACTTTTACATTTTCCATTGTGATCTCCTCCATTTCATTGCTTATCAACGTAAAATAGACAACCCATTTCATAAAATTGCAGACGGCTTTAATAAAACAGTTCGCCGATCATTTACGGCATCCTCTGCCCGCGGCAGAATGCTCCTGCCACTGCTGGAAATTTTCGTCTGCATTTGCCTTTTATATAATAGCAAGACCCGTGCCAATTATTATTTCTTCTGAAAATCAACGGCTATGCACACAAAAACCGAAAGATTTTCGAAGTTTTCCCGGTTTTCCTCCGTAATTTCTTTTGTTTGAAAATTTTATCTATTTCCTTCCGTCCAAATTCTTCCCGGAAAAAAGGGAATTTTATCGAAAAAATAGCAAATATATTTGCATTATATGCAAATATATTTGCCTTTTTCGTTTAGGACTCGTCACAGCTGCTGTGCCGCTCCTGCATCTTATATTTCTTTATTTTGTGTTGCAGCGTTTGCCGCTTGATCTTCAGGCTTTCCGCTGCCTTTGAAATGTTGCCGCCGTGCGCCACCAGAGCGTTTTCGATCATGCTTTTTTCGATGCCCGCCAGATATTCGTCCAACCCGCCTTCTTTCAGCTCGTAAATATCCTGCTGGGGCAGGCTTTTGCGCCGGTTGACGATCAGGTGTTTGTCCAGAAGAACGTGCTCCTCCTCTGCCATGGAAATCGCCGACATGATGATGTTTTCCAGCTCGCGGACGTTGCCGGGATAGTCATAGCTCAACAACTTCTGCTTTGCCGAATTGGCCATCATCCATATTTTTTTTCCGTATTTTTTATTGTATTTCTCCATAAACTGCTCAGCCAGCAGCAGAATATCGTCGGGACGCTGCCGCAGCGGCGGAATATCAATCTCGATGATATTCAAGCGATAGTACAAATCCTTGCGCAAAATTCCCTTGGCTAACAGTTCCGACGGCGGCTCGTTGGTCGTGGCTAAAATCCGCACATCAATGGGAATATCTTTTACGCCGCCCACCCGGCGTATGTACTGCTCCTGCAATACCCGCAGCAGCTTGCCTTGCAGCTCTATGGGCATGGAGTTGATTTCGTCCAAAAGAAGGGTTCCTCCATCCGCCTGCTCGAACATGCCGGGCCGGTCCGTGGCTCCGGTAAAACCGCCTTTGCTGGTTCCAAAGAGGATGCTTTCCAGCAGATTGGAAGGCAGTGCCGCGCAGTTCTGCGCCAGAAATGGTTTGCTTTGACGGTCGCTGGCAAAGTGGATGCTCTGGGCAATCAGTTCCTTTCCTGTTCCCGTCTCTCCGTAAATCAATATGGAAGCATTTGTTTTTGCCGCCCGCTTGGCCAAGGCCAGGGTTTCCAGGAACACCTCGTTTTGCCCGTACAGATTATCAAAGCTGTACTTTTTTATCTTGTGCGCCTTGCTTTTCTGGGGCTGGTCCATCTCCCTGCGCAGCTCTAAAATCGTCCGGGACATCTTCTGGATTTCCGTGATATTCTTTGCAATTTCAATGGCTCCGATCAGCTCCCCATCTTCTATCACAGGCACTGTTGTATTTACGGTAGTAATTTCCCGCCCATCTTTATTCAGATAGGTCTGCTCTTTGCGCATGGTAGTCTGCCGCTTGGAAAGCGCCTGCATCAATGTGCTCTCGTTCAGGTCGATATTCTTAAACACCTCAGCGAAGGGCTTTTTCAGCACATCCTGGCTCTCCATCTTTTCCAGCATGGCCATAGCCCGATTGTACACCACGCTGTTGCCCTCCGGATCTACTACGTGAATCCCTTCGTCGATCAGCTGCAGAATATGTTTCATTATGATCATATATTCTCTGTTTTTCACGCGATCTTCTCCCTTCGGCTGTTTCTTTCGTATTTTCGTTTTGCGCCCTTGTTTTTGCCTCTCCTTGCCTGCCACTACAGCGCAACAGGAAGTGCAAATTTTTTTGCATTTCCTGCTGCGTTATCTGAGTCTCTTTTGTATTGCTTCTCCTTTCCCCGGCTGCCGGGGCCGCTCGCGGTTACTGAAACTTCTTCACTGCGTTGATATATTTGCTCAAAATGCCGATATTGACATAGTAATTGGACTGCCGTTCGCTCTTTTTCACCTCGATCAGCCCCGCTTTTACCAGCTTTTTAATGTGCTGTGAAATGGTAGCCTGGCTGTAATCAAACGCTTCTACCACATCCCGATTGCAGACGGTCTGCCGCTGGCTGTTCGCTTTGTATATGTAGCGGAAAATCCGTATCCGGACCGGATGGGCCAATGCGTCGGACATTTCTGATACCAACAGAATTTCCTCATCTAGCATATCGTCGCTTTCTTTGCGCAATCTCATAGTTCTCCTCCTGCCGCCTTCAAAAAACCAGCGGCGATCCTCATCTGCCGGATCACCGCTGTGCTTTCTGCCCTTTCGATTTCTTCTGCTATAAATAGCTCAACGGATTTCGTGCTGTTCCCCGATAGTGAATCTCAAAGTGGCAGTGCGGTCCTGTGCTTCGTCCTGTGCTTCCTACCAGCGCTATGTTCTGGCCCTGGTATACCTTATCGCCTCTCTTTACCAGAAGCTTGCTGCAATGTGCATAATAGCTTTCCAGATTTCCACCGTGATTGATGATAACCAGATAGCCAAACGATCCCTTATATCCGGCAAAGGTTACCGTTCCACCGTCGGAGGCGTAGATTTTCGTGCCCTTGGGAGCCGCCAGATCAACGCCGTTGTGCATTCTGCCCCAGCGCGAACCATAGCGCGAGCTGATGCGATAACTCTTTAACGGCCAGATAAACGTACCTGTCCCCTGCCGTACTGGCGCTTTCTTTGTGCCTTTGATGACGATTTTATTGACCGGCTGAGAGATCACTTCCGTGGATAAGATTTCCCGGGAAATCTCCTCCCCATTGTTTTTGGTAATCCTAGCCTCTACCCGCTGCTGGCCATTGACGCCTTCCCGTTTGACCGTGGATTCTCCCTCGTACATGGAAGAGCTCTCCTCGTAAACGGTTTCGAAGGGGATTGTCTCTACATATGTCGCGGTTTCTATCGTCTGTACTGTCAGTACAGGCCTGTCGCGGTTGAGCATGATTTCCTGTCCGATTTTCAGTTTTTCCGGCACGATGCCAGGATTCATCGCCTCGAGTTCCGACTGCTTTAAGCCGTAGAGCTTGGCGATTTCCGAAAAGGTTTGTCCCTTTTGCACCGTATGTATCTTTCGCTCCACAGCACCGGTCAGCATATATTCTAACACATCTTCTTCGTTTTCGATTTCGCCCAGATTGACATTGATATTGCGCAGCTCTACCGACTCTGCAAAAGAAACCGATTCGTAGGTCCCACTGTCCGCTGATGCAAATGTACCCTTGATATTGCTGAGAATCCTCTGGGCCATTTCCGTGTTCTGCAGGATGGCAATCTCCTCGTCGCCTACATAGATTCCGCAGGCCACTACTTTTAGATCCTGCATATATGTCAGATTGTTGAGAACCTCATCTTTGGAATCCAGCTGCAGATGCAGTCCCCGAACCTGGCGGAAGGTAATGTCTTTTTCCTTGTCAATCTCCACCCGCGTATTTAACGCTGTTCCCAGCTTATCGCCGATGGCGTCGATGGTTTTGTACACATCTTCTATATTCTTAGTAACCCCTAAAACCTTGCCGTTATACGCATACTCATACGCTGTAAAATGGCCGATGCATGTACTGACGGCTGCTGTTACAAACAGCGCGATGGCAAGCAGCTCTACCAGGATTACCTTGCGCTCTTCCATCCAGTCCAGCACAGCCAGCGCCTGTTCGCCGCCGTGCTTCAGCCCGCGAAACAGCTTTCTGCGGCTCCAGACATTGAGCTTTCTATCTGCCAGTTCTACTCTGTCCGCCAGCCAATAGGCAAGACGTCTCTCCCGGACCATCGTTTTCCGCCGGCAGCGTCTCCACTGGATCTGGCTGATTTCTTTATATTTACGCCGCAATATGGCTGATTTTTTTTCAAAGGTCAATCCCGGCGTTTTCGTCAACAATCCGATATCCGCCGTGTCGCTGTGGCTTTTGAGGTTTTTTTCTATTTCTCTGCGCTGTCGCAGCTTTTGTGCGCTGCGTTTTACAGAACGCTTTGCAGCGCCCAAAGCCTGCACTCCCCAAACGCAGGCGCGCTCCAATTGATTTAATGTCCTGTTCCAGAGGCTATTTTGCAGAGCCAGCTGCTCTGCCTCCATCTCCTTTGCAATGATATCCAGCTGACGCAAAAGCTGCGCATCTTCCATATCCTCCGGGCCGTTTTTCTGCTCTCTCACCTCTGCAACCTGTATATCAGCCGGTGTCATTTCGCGCATAGCTTCTTCGATTTCATCCCAGATATCTTCTACTGGAGCCTGGGGTTCTTCCAAAGGCTTTGCCTCTGGCTGCGGCTGTTCAGCCCTGCATTCCTCCGCTACCAGCAAAGCCTCATCTTCTTTTTCCGCGTTTGTCTCTGTTGGTTTCTTTTCTTCTATAGTTACCGGTGGCTTCTGCTTTGCTTTCTTCGCCGCCTTTTTCTTTTTTTTCGTTTTCTTCTTTTCAGATTGTATGGTTGATACAGCCGCCTCTGTGGCTGTTTCTTTAGCAACCGCCGTTTCCTGTTTTACTGCCTCCGCTTTCGATTTTTCTTCCACCGCCTGGTCTTTTGCTGCCACCTTTGCATCAGCCTGCGGCTGCGGTTCATCCTGCGGTAAGTTCTCCTGCGGCCTCGGGTCTTCTGTCTGCGAAGTTTTTCTGCGGCTGTTCCTCTGTCGACGCTGGTTGTTCTCTTTCTGTTCCCGTTTTTCTCTCAGCTCTTCTCTCAACCTTCGACGCTCCATCTGCATGCGAGTCAGCCGCTCTTCAAAATCATCTTCTTTGAGAGACAAGCTGGCCAGCTTTTCATCGACTCGCTTTGAAATGGCTTCTCTTACGTCCTGCGTCTGTTCCTTTGTTTCTTTGGTATCCTGTTTCATTCGGGTCTCCCAGTGCCGCAAACGCTAAAGTCGGGCTAACTTCTGCCCAAAGCACGAACACCGCTCTCCGTTGTCCAGCATTCCCGTGTCCTTGCATTTGGCACAGGTATAGGGCAGTTCCATGTAATCGACGGCGTAATCGTTTTCCGTCAGCAAATACGCTTTTTCTACATTTAGTTCTTTCATCCGCTGCTGAATTTCTTTGGCCTTTTTTTTAGCGTCAGCGCGGCCGGATAAAATCAACCGGGGTAGTTCCATGCTCAGCTGCCGGAGCTCTGTGTCTACACTCTCAATCTGCGGGATTTTTTCGTAGATTTCCGCGGTCCGCTGTTTCCACAATTGTTCGTTTTGTTCCCGGTCCTCTTCATAAGAACGCATGACGCGTCGGATTTTATCGCCACTTTCTGCAGCACTGCCCAGCTGGCTTGCGTTGCTGGCCGCTCCTTTTCGCTCGTCTCCCTTTTTCCCGGTCAGAACGGAATTTACGTAATTTATATTGGGATTGGAAATGCCCGAGGTCTTTTTACAGGCCTCGAGTACCGTTTCTAGACCGAATGCGAAATCATCAAACCAGGCGTCCATGATTTCTCTTTCGTGTTCTGTTGCCCCGCGGGAAAAGCCGAGCGCTTTCATTACGCGCTTGTACTGATAATGCCGGCTGTCCGCTTCCGTTAAATACCGCTCGATATCGCCTACCGACTTCAATCCCCGGTCCACCCAATCCCGCAACACTGTATTAACGTACTGATATTGGGTTTTTCCATCCCGCCGATTTTTGCAATAAGTGTAAACAAAAACCACGACCTCCGGCCCGATGCTGTAATCCGTCAGCCAGTTTTGCAAGCCCAAAAGCTCGTTCGCCTCTAACAGCCGCCCGGTTACCTGTTCGACCTGCGCATACATGGCCCGGATTGCCTCGCTGCTTTGCTGGTTGCTTGGCGCAAGCGAAGATTCTTTCTTTCTGGAAACGCCTTTCTGCGCTGTTTTCGCACCATAAAGCTGCTCTTTCAGGTCGATAAATTCCACCTGGTAATGAAATTTATCGGAAGGGTCAGGAAAGTATTTTCTGATTACTCCCTGTTTTTCCCAATAGCTCCAGGCTTTCAATACGTCCTCATCCTCCATGGCCAGCTCTTTTGCGATCATATCGTTTTCTAACGACATCGCAAGATCTGCATACATGAGGCCATAGAGGAATACCTTGACGTAATCTCCCGGTGCATTCACCATGTATTCGTTAATAAACATATTCTCCACCCTCGTGTCGTGGAGATAATAATTTTTTGCACTTTGTCTCTGAAATCCCATTCCCCGCTATCCGTCTCCTCAGAATATTTCCTCTCGGATGATCGTTTGCTCCCGATCCGGGCCTACGGAAACGCTCTTGACCGGAACGCCTGTCAGCTCCTCAATCTCTCTGATATAATTCCTTGCGTTTTCCGGAAGTTCGTCGAAGCTGCGGCATCCGCTGATATCGCACTGCCATCCCGGAAGTTCTTTATATACCGGAACGCATCCCTCCACAAGCTCCAGGTCTGCCGGGAAGTGCTCGAACCGGCGCCCATCTTTTTCGTAGGCATAGCATATGTTCAGCGTTTTAAATTCCGAAAGCACGTCCAAAAGCATTAAGGCGATGCCCGTCAACCCGTTGACCCGGGCAGCATATTTCAATACCACCGCATCCAGCCAGCCGCAGCGCCTTGCCCTGCCGGTTACCGTGCCGTATTCGTGGCCCACCTGACGGATGCGTTCGCCGGTTTCATCCAGAAGCTCCGTTACAAAGGGCCCCCGGCCCACGCGGGTGGTGTAGGCCTTCACGATACCCAGCACCTGGCTGATCGCACCGGCGCCGATGCCTGCTCCCGTGGTAAAGCCCCCGCTCGTAGGATGCGAACTGGTAACATAAGGGTAGGTCCCCAGGTCGATATCCAGCATCGTCCCCTGCGCCCCCTCGAATAGAACTTTTTTTCCGGAGCGGATGGCCTCGTACACCATAACCCCCGTATCGGCGATATAGGGCTGCAACCTGGCAGTCAGCTCCAGATATTCGCTTATAATTTCTTCTTTATTCAGCGGTTCTTTATGGAACACGCCTGTGATGATTTCGTTCTTGCGGTCGATCTGCTCTGCGAGCTTTTGCGCAAAGCGCCGGGGATCGCAGGTATCGCAGACTCTGAGCCCGCTGCGCTCCACCTTATCCATATATGCAGGACCGATGCCCTTTTTCGTTGTCCCGATATCCGCTGCGCCTCTCGCCTCTTCATAGAGACCATCCAGCACGCGATGATACGGCAGCACCAGATGGGCCCTGTCGCTGACAAAAATTTTATCCATAGCAAGCCCTTCGGCCTTCAGATGGTCGACCTCATCAAAAAATCCCTTGACATCGAATACGACGCCGTTGCCGATGATATTGCATGCCCGCGGGTTTAAAACACCGGATGGAATCAGTTTTAAGGCATACTTTTTCCCATCTTTGACTACGGTATGGCCAGCGTTGTTTCCACCGGCGGCGCGAACGACTACATCAGCCTTTCCGGCCAGATAGTCGATCATCTTTCCTTTCCCCTCGTCGCCCCACTGGGCTCCAACCACTGCTAATGCTGGCATATCTATCACTCCTTTGCTGTGTTTTCCGAAGGTTGTTTTTCTCTTTGTTCCACGTATTGATTCAGCTCCTGCAGAAGCAGCCCGAGCTCGATTCCATGGCCGGAAGCCGCCTCTGACAGCCGCTCAGAAACGGCTCCGGGGCATCCGGCGCAATTCAGCCCGTGTTTCAGCAAGATCCGGCGGACGCCATCGTCCATATCCAGAATTTCGTCAATCCGCATCGCAGCACTGATCCTTTCCATGGCAACCTCCTTCGCATCAATCATTGCATCAATATGCCGACGCCTCTCTGGCTTTATCGGCAAATCTGTTATATTTTCCAAGCCAGGTCAGCTCCACCGTGCCGGTAGAACCGCTTCTCTGTTTGCCTATGATGACTTCGCAGATATTTGGCTTATCTGTATTTTCCTTGTTGTAATACTCATCGCGGTATAAAAACATGACGATATCAGCATCCTGTTCGATGGATCCGGATTCCCGCAAATCGGACAGCATCGGCCGCTTGTCATTTCTGGTTTCTACCGCCCGCGAAAGCTGCGAACCCACCACTACAGGGCAGTCCATTTCCCTTGCCAAAAGCTTTAAAAAGCGCGACATGGTACTGACCTCCTGCTGGCGGCTTTCCGAACGGCCGTCGCCCGCCATCAGCTGCAGATAGTCGATAATCACCAGATCCAGCCCCTTTTCCGCCTTCAGGCGCCGGCACTTGTTGCGGATTTCCATAACGGAGATGCCCGGCGTATCGTCGATGAAAATTTCAGCCGATGCCAGCCGGTCCAGGGCAATATTGATGCTTTCCCAGTCCTTGCGGTCCAGCTTTCCCGTTTTCAGCTTCTGCATTTCCACGCGGGATTCGATGGATAAAAGCCTCTGCCCCAGCTGCTCGCGAGACATTTCTAAATTGAAAATCAGCACTTTGGCTTTGGCTTGAATGGCTGCCTGCTGTGCTACATTCAGCATGAGCGCCGTTTTTCCCATACCCGGCCTGGCGGCGACGATAATCAGATCGGACTTTTGCAGGCCGGCGGTCATCTTGTCCAAATCCGTAAAACCGCTGGTTAGACCGGTCAGGCCATCCGGATTTTGCGAGGCCGCGTCGATCTGCTGGATATTGGCCCAGAGGATCTCTTTTAATTCCGCGTAGTCCTTGGTCTGGCGCGTCTGGGCGATTTCGAAGATCCGCTTCTCTGCGTCGTCTAAAATCTGCTCTGAATCCACTTTTTCCTGATAGCTGTTTTCGGTGATTTCCGAAGCCGCGTTAATCAGGCGGCGCAGCACTGCTTTCTCCGCGATGATCTTTCCGTACTGTACGGCATTTTTCGTGGTGGGAACCATGCTCGAAAGCATGGCTACATACGCCCGCCCGCCGACCATTTCCAGCGTTTTCCGCCGCTTCAGCTCTTCGGATACCGTCAGGATATCCACCGGCTCGCTGCGCCGGTACAGCTCGACGACCGCTTTGTAAATCTCCTGGTGCATTTCGCTGTAAAAATCCTCGGGCTTCAGAAATTCCAGGATGTCAAATAAAACCTCTTTATCCAAAAATACGGCGCCCAATACGGACTTTTCCGCCTCATCATTATGAGGCGGAATCCGCTCTGATCTCTGATTCATCATTTTATTCTTGCACTACTACATTGACTTTGCACTTCGCAATGACGTCGGTGTAGAGCTTTACCTCTACTTCGGTTTCGCCCACCTGCTTAATGGGGCTTTCCAGCGTAAACTTTCTCTTGTCGATATCCATCCCCGTCTGCTTCTTTAGCTCTTCTGCGATATCTTTGGAAGTAATCGCCCCAAACAGACGGCCGCCTTCTCCGGCCTTGGTTTTCAGCGTTAAAGTCATGGCCTCCAGCTTTTCCTTTTGTTCTTTTGCGGCAGCGATATCCTCCTGGCGCTTCTCCTCAGCGATGGCTTTTTCCCTTTCCAATGCCTTCTTATTGAGAGCGGTGGCTTCTTTTGCAAGCCCCCGCGGCAACAGCATGTTTCTCGCATAACCGTCGCTGACCTTGGCAAGTGACCCTGCTTTTCCAATTCCTTTTACATCTTTTATCAAAATGACTTCCATGTTTCTTTCCCCCTGTTTCTATCTGTTAATATTAAAATATACAATTTAGATGTTTTGTCGATGCACCTCTGCAGCTTATCAGGCGCGCCCCATCTGACTGATGATGTCCTCGATCTGCATGATGGCCTGCGCCGGCGGATCGACTACCTGTGCGCCGGCTGTGGTCAGATGGCCGCCGCCGCCCATCTTTTCCAGAACGGTCTGCACGTTCATTTCACCTAAAGACCGGCCGCTGATGACAGTCAGCCCATTGCTGTTAATCCCCGCGGTAAAGCTGGCCCTTACGCCTTTAATCGTTAAAAGCTCGTCGGCAGCCTGCGCTGCAATGATCTGCATATTGGTATCGCGATCTTCCGTCCAGGCGACGGCGATGTCCTCGCCGGTAATCTGCGCGCTGCTGATCAGCGCCGCCTTTTTCTTAAAGAACGCCATATCGGTCTGGAAGAACTGGCGTACATTGCTGGTATCGGCGCCGTTGCGCCGCAGCCATCCGGCGGCCTCGAAGGTGCGCACGCCGGTTTTGACAGAGAAATTGTTGGTATCGACTGTAATTCCTGCCAAAAGCGCCTCTGCCTCCATCTTGTCGATTTCTTTTTTCTCGCTGTAATATTGCAGGATCTCCGCAACCAGCTCCGAAGAAGACGAAGCATAAGATTCCATATAGGTCAGCATGGGATTTTCAATCGCATCCTCACTTCGACGATGGTGGTCGATCACTACAATTTTTTCCGTTCTGCCCAAAAGCTCCGGACATTCGGTCAGCTTGGGCCGGTGCGTATCGACGACGATTAAAAGAGAATCCTTGTCGATCATTTCCATGGCCTGTTCGCTGCTGACAAAATTGTAATTGCCCGTTGCCGCCGCTTTGTCGAAAATGCGGTCTAAGGATTCGGGCCTGCCGTTGATAACGATGGCTGCTGCCTTGTTCCGGATCGCTGTCATCCGGTAAATGCCTAAAGCTGCGCCAAAACTGTCCATGTCGGGACGCTTGTGGCCCATAATCAGCACGTTGGAGGCCTGGTCGATCTGCGGCTTTAAGGCGTGGGCCATAATTCTGGATTTTCCCTTATTGCGCTTTTCTACGGTCTGCAGACGGCCTCCGTAATATTCTACATTATTCATTTTTTTGACAACAGCCTGGTCGCCGCCCCGGCCCAGCGCCAGGTCCAGCGCCGCAGCTGCGTATTCATCCAGCTGCACAAAGGTCTTTCCGCCGATGCCTACGCCGATGCTGACAGATACGGGAAAATCCGCCTCGGTTTCGATGTTGCGGATCTCGTCTAAAATCGTAAACTTCGCCTCGACCATCTTTTCGTAAAACCGGGTTTCGAAAATCAGATGATACTGATAGCGGTTATACCTTACAATCGACGCACTGTAGCGCGCGGCCCACTGGCGGATCATCTTCTCGATCTGCGCTGCCAGCGCCGAGCGTTTATCATCCGGCGTCGCCGCCACCAAATCGTCGTAATTATCCACACTTAAATACGCTGCACAGGGCCTTTCATCGCGGTACATGGATTTCAAGGTCTCCCAGTTGGTGACATCCTGCCAGTACAGAAGCCTGGCGTTGACATCTTCCATGCGCGAGGTAATTACTTTATACACCTTCCCATCGCTGAATACCAGCACATATTTATCGGTGATTTCTATTTCGTCTTCACTTAAGAATTCGCTTTGCTTGACGCCGGCGATTTCCTGAATATTAGTATTGAACAGCTCCACCTTGGAAAACAGCGTGCGGAATTTATGGTTGCTCCACAAAATAGCGCCATCCTGGTCGATCATGCAGATGGGCAAGGGATTCTCCGCCACAAAGTGCCTGGAGGAATCGTCCATTTCCTCTGTGATATTATCCGCATATTCCTTCAGCTGCTGGCTCTTGTTTTCTGCATACCTCTGGTAATACAGTGCCAAAACTACGATAACAGCAAACGCCGGCAAGCCCAGCTTGATATCCAAATACGTCAAAACACCCGCAAAAACGATAAGGATCATCGTGGTAATCCTGAAATAGGGCGTAATTATTTTTTTAAAAAAATTCTTCCCCATGCGCAGCTCCTCGATTGAAAGTGATACCCGTAGACCGTTTTTATTATATCACAGATACCGGCATTGTGTCTCGCATTTTTCGCGTTTCTATGGCAGCAAAGCCGGCTGTCAACCGCCGTAAAAACGAAAAAAGGAAGTGGCTTCCACTTCCTTTTGTATCAGAATCAGTCTGCAGTGTAGGGCAGCAGGGCCACAATTCTGGCTCTCTTTACTGCCTTGGTAACCTCTCTCTGATGAATTGCACAGGTACCTGTAATTCTCTTGGGCAGAATCTTGCCTCTCTCGGTTACATATTTCTTCAGCTTTTCCACATCTTTGTAGTCGATGGTTTCTGTCTTGTCAGCGCAGAACTGGCACACTTTTTTTCTTCTCATGCCGCCGCGTCTCTTATCCTGCATCATAGGTAAGCCCTCCTTCATTCAATGATCGTTTTTCGCATCAGAACGGAATATCGTCGTCTGACATGCTCTGAAAGCCTTCGGGGATTCCTCCGAAATCGGAATCGCTGCTGCCGGCCTGGCTGCCGCCGGCGTTGCCGCTATATTGCTGGCCTCCGCCGTACTGCTGCTGACCACCGTAAGAGCCTCCGGCCGCCGTACCGGTTTTGTCGCCACCGCTTAAAAATTCCACTCTGTCAGCGATGACATCCGTCGTATAGCGGGTTTCTCCGGTCTGCGTCTTGTAGCTGCCGGTCTGAATCCTTCCCTGTACGCCTACCTGGCGCCCTTTATCCAGATACCGTTCGCAGTTTTCGGCTTGTTTTCCAAATACTACGATATTGATAAAATCTACGGTTTTTTCCTGATCTCTGGAAAACGGGCGATCCACTGCCAGACCGAATCTGGCAATTGCGGTCTGATTTCCGGAAGCGTAGCGAAGCTCAGGCTTTCTCGTTAATCTTCCTACTAAAACTACTGAATTCATACTTTCACCAAACCTTATTTTTCATCTTTGTTGATGATCAGATGTCTGATAACATTGTCAGAAATTTTCAGTCTTCTGTCTAATTCTTTCGGAAGCTCGGGCTTTGCAGTAAATTCGATTACTACATAGTATCCTTCGTTCATCTTCTGAATGGGATATGCCAGCTTTTTCATGCCCCATACGTCTACTTTTCCGACTTCGCCGGCAGCTGCGATGATCCCTTTTACGGTTTCGACGGTAGCTTCCTTCTTGTCATCTTCCAGCGTAGACTTGATGATGAACATTACCTCGTAATTATTCATAATTTCACCTCCCTGTGGACTAAATGGCTTCGGCCCCTTGCCGAAGCAGAGAGCATTTTTTGCTTATGTTTTATCCTTCGCAAATCAATGCTTTTCTATTATATCACAGCTTTTGCATTTTGCAAGCTTTTTTATCCAACACAGGCGAAAAAAAGGATTTTTATAAAGGCGCTTGCTTTTTTCTTCGGTTTGCTGTGAATTATACCCACCGCAATCCCTTTGGGTAGTGGTTTTTTAGCTGGCCTGCGGACAGTTTTCCAAAGCCCAGTGGCAGGCCACAGTATGTTACAATGCACCATCCATCCCGCGCATCCGCAGAGGGGCCTTGCTGCAATTGACTGCGTAGGATGCTTTCGCCTCGCAGGTAATCCTCTGCCCGCTCCCCAAGCTCCAGACAGCAGCCAGAGGGTGTTAGACGCTGGAGAAGCTCTGGGCTAAAGGCCAGCGCCAGCGCGTGCGACGGCTGAAAGCGTCCTTTTTTTACCGTGCCGAGGTGAAGCCCCGGGCGGAGCGCCGTCAGGCCGCTGAGAGGCGGGCAGCCCGGCGGGGCTGCGTACAGCTGGTCGCCAAATGCAAGCCAGCGGAATCCGCTTCCGCACAGCGCCGTTACCAGCGCCTCCGGCGTAACCCCCGGCCCGAAGCATTCTTCTGCAAATGCGTTCCATTCCTTCGGCGGCCGGGAAAGGAAGGAACTTTTCTTTTCTTTGAAAAACCAGTCCTTTCTGTCGCACGGGCTGCCGCTTTTTCTCAATACTGCAGCAAAATGCCCTTCCCCGCAAACACGATGCGGCCACAGGCGCAGGGCAAAGCCCAGCTGACGGGCTTCTTCCGCATCGGGCAGCGCAGCGCTGATATCGGTACCGCAGGGGTCCCACGACAGCTGGCCGCAATACTGGTCGTTTACCCACTGCGGCTGGCCGCAGTCGATTCCTTGGCAATCCTGCAACAGCTGCGCCTGCTCTTGTACGGCAAGCTCCGGAAATCTCCGCAGCAGCCATAAAAGAATCCCTTCGTTTTCTTCTGGCGCAAAGGTACAGGTAGAGTAAATCAGACAACCGCCGGGCGCCAGCATTTTTACTGCCTCGCTCAGAATCTGCTTCTGCCGCCGGGCGCACAGCCCCGGCGCTTCTGCACTCCACTGCTCTGTCGTCGCTTCATCCTTTCGGAACATCCCTTCGCCCGAACAGGGCGCATCTACAACAATGCAGTCAAAGCATTCGGGCCACCGGCGGCTCAGCTCTTCTGGGGACTGCGAAATCACCACCGCATTGGCCGTGCCCATGCGCTCCATATTCTGCGACAGGATTTTCGCCCGCTGCGGATGAATCTCATTGCTGATTAAAATACCGCATCCCCGCAGGGCTTCGCTCAGCTGGCTGCTTTTTCCGCCGGGGGCAGCGCACAAATCCAATACCCGTATCGGCTCTGCCCGCTGCGCCGCCTGTGCGTCTGGCCCTTCTGCCGCAGAAACCTGTCGCAGCCATCGCCTGGCAAGGCTGGCCGGAAGCATGGCGCTGGGTTCCTGGATATAATAGAGCCCAGCTTCGTGGAAGGGATGCTTTCCCGGCCTTTGGCCTGTCGATTCTTCCGCCTGTGCATCGTAGCGGCAGCCGTTTTCGCACCATTCGACCGGCGACAGGGAAAATGGCAGCTGATTCCAGCCTATATTTTCAGATGTTTTCCACAGGTTTATCCGCAGGCCGCTGCTTTTTCCCCTGTGGAAACTTTCAAAAAAAGCGTCGCTCTCTTCTCCGAGCATCGCCTGCATCCTTTGAAAAAACTGAATTGGAAGGGTCATCCCCCGCACTCCTTTCCACAAGTTATCAAATAAGTAATCCACAGCTTTATCCACATTATCCACAGATAATCCACAACTTATCCACTTTTTGCTCTGCTGTGGATTAGTTGTGGATTCAAAAATAAGATTTGTGGAAAACTCCCTATTTTATCCACAGCTTTTGTGGATAAACTCCGTTTTTCTTCATTTCCGCCAGTGCTTTTACCACGGTCTGACGATCCTCCCGATACGTAACCCCATGCCATTGATCCGTTGATTTTAGAACCTTTACCGAAGCTCTTCCGCTGCTTACCAAATCGTCTGCCACAAAGGGAAGAAAGTATTCCGCACCTTGTGGATTATTTTTCTGTGCATTATTTAAGAAATCGGGAAACCGCCGCTGCAGTTCTTCCATCATGCTGTGGGTAAACCCCCACAGGTTCATAGAGACGATGGTATCTTCCGGAAGGTCATTCCAGAGCGTTCCATCCTCTGTATATTGGATTGTACCCCCGTTTCTCTGAATCTTTGTCCGCTCTACAATTTGCTTGAGCATACCGTTTTCATCCACGCTGCAGACGCCGCGGGCCACGCTTCCGTTTTCCGTCAGCGTATTCCCGATGGGATATCCTACCATGCAATAGCGATACGTCTGCCCATCCTCTGCTTCGCGCAGGAAATCGTAAATGTGCTGAAACGCCTGGCGCCCATAAAAGTCGTCGGCGTTAATTACCGCAAACGGTCCGTCGATGCTGTGGCGGCCCGCCAATACCGCATGCCCCGTACCCCAGGGTTTTTTGCGTCCTTCGGGAACCGTGTAGCCTTCGGGAAGATCCTCCAGTTCCTGATACACGTATTCCACCTGCATCCGGGTTGCTGCCGCGGACCCGATCAGCCGGCGGAAGTCCTGCTCCATTTCCCTTTTAATGACAAACACCGCCCGCTCAAATCCTGCCTTCCACGCATCGTAGAGAGAAAAGTCGATAATCAACTCGCCATCCGGCCCTACTGGGTCCATCTGCTTCAGCCCGCCGTACCGGCTTCCCATACCTGCGGCCATAATCAATAATACTGGTTGTTTCATTTTTATCACCTTTTATTCTTTCTATCTTATGATTGCTGCGCCTCTGCCTGCTGTAATTCCAAAAGCTTTTGGCGAATTTGCCCCTCTACCGTAACGGCCAGGTCGGCAGCCTCCCTGCGCCCCATGCCCGCAGTTTCGATCACCGGATGGATGTATACATCTACTGTAGCTCCCACCGGCGTACCCGGCTCTTCAAAGCACCGGTACGAGCCGCTGATGGTAATCGGCAGCACTGGCGCGCCCGATTTCACGGCCAGCCGGAGGCTTCCTTTCTTAAATTCGCCCATCTGCGGCCCCTGGCTGCGCGTTCCTTCAGGAAAAATACCCAGAGAAAATCCTTGCTTTAAAAGCTCGATCCCTTCTTCAATGGTACGAAGGGATTCTCTGAGATCGCCCCTGCGTATAAATACGCTGCGTACATCGCTGATCAGGTGCCCAAACAGCGGCAGCTTTTTCAGCTCCTCCTTTGCCACAAAACCAAAGGGAGTATTGCACAGCGCATACGTCAATATGGCAATATCCGTATGGCTCTGGTGATTTGCCACAATAACCATGGGCCCTGCCGGAATGTGTTCCCTTCCTTCCACACGAATGCAGGCCCCTGTCTTTTCGATCAGATGTCTGCCCCACGTGGTTTCCATCAGGCGGATCTCTTCGCGCTCTTCCTCTCGCTGGCCTGTTTTTTTATACCTTCGAATGGCACGTTTATATTTTTGTATTGTTCTGAGATCCCAATACATAAAACAGCCAAATCTGATGTTTTTCCAAAGCGTTCCTATGTTCAACGATCTATCTCCCTTCCTTTCTGCCGGACCGACAAAATGCCGTCTATCTGCATTTTACCAGGTAAAAACACGCTATACGCCCATCTTATCATAAACAAAAGGTCGATTCTACTCGTTTGCACGTTTTCTGTCTGGATATTCCTGATATCTTCTGATAGAATATTATAGAAATCATAATGATACCCAGCATCATTTCCGGCGCCACGCGCGGAAATGGATAAAAAGCCTTGCGGCTTGTGATTACAGAAAGGATATTGCCATGTCTTCGATTGCATTGGTTCATTCGCTGTTTCGTACAAAAATTGGCTGGTTTCTTCTTTTTTCTCTGCTGTTTTGTGCTGTCTGCCTCTCTGTTTTCTGGCAGCTCCCATGGACGCAGGCTTTTGATCAAACCGTGCAATCCGCGGTTTTTGCACTGCGGTGTTACCCCCTTACCTATATATTAAGGGGGCTTACTTACAGCGGAAACTGGCAGCCGGTTACCGCTTTGTGTCTGCTTTTGCTTCTGCTGCCGCGCACCCGCCCTTACTTCGGCATTCCCATGGCAGTCAGCGCCGCACTCTCTGTATCGCTGTATCAGGGATTAAAATATCTGGTTGGCAGAGCCAGGCCAGATGCGGCTGTGCGCCTGATTGCAGAGCACGGATTTAGCTTTCCCAGCGGCCACAGTCTTACCAGCTTCGTTCTTTGGGGAACCTTTATTTTATTGATCTGCCATTACCGCCACACCGCACCCACCCGATTTTTGCAGGCGCAGCAGATCGGACCTGCCGCTCGCTTTGCCCCCGGCAGCATGCGCCGGCCCCGCTTGTGCGGTACCTCTGCTGACGTTTTGTGCGTATGTGCCGCATTCTATATTTTCCTGATCGGGTTTTCCCGCATCTACCTCGGCGTCCATTGGCCCACAGATGTCCTCGGTTCGTGGCTGCTGGGCATCGCCGTACTGGCGCCGCTTTCCCGCTGGATTCAGACATTTTAACCTGGTTTAAAAATGCGGTTGGACAGTAAAGTTGTATATTTTTCTACAAAATAAAAAGCTCCTTTTGCAAAGGGTTGTGCGCTTTTATGCGGCTCTCTGCAAAAGAAGCTTTTATTATCGTTCTTCCCGCAACTGGATTGTCCGTTCGGATATCAATGCAGCACCCTGCTTAAAAAATCTTTTGTTCTAAAATTCTGCGGTTGGTTGAATACTTCTTCCGGCGAACCGCTTTCCATGATAATTCCTTCATCCATAAATAAGACGCGATTGGAAACCTCTTTAGCAAATCCCATCTCGTGGGTAACGATAACGCTGGTCATCCCCGCAGACATCAGCGATTGGATAACGTTCAGCACCTCGCCCACCATTTCTGGGTCTAGCGCAGAGGTGGGTTCGTCGAACAGCATAACATCGGGATTCATCGCCAGCGCTCTGACGATTGCCAGCCGTTGCTTCTGCCCGCCGGATAAACGGCGCGGATATTCATCGGCTTTATCCGCAAGGCCCACGCGGGAAAGAAGTTCCATCGCCTGCTCTTGTGCCTGCACCTGCGTTACTTTTTTTAACAGGGAAGGCGCCAGTGTTATGTTTTCTCTTACCGTCAGGTGGGGAAATACATTAAAGTGCTGAAACACCATGCCCATTTTCTGCCGGTGCTCATTGATATTGATCTTTTTATCCGTAATCTCCACGCCTTCGAAGAAAATCTGGCCGCTGTCCGGCTGCTCCAGCAGGTTTAAGCACCGCAGAAACGTACTCTTTCCACTGCCGGAAGGGCCGATGATCGAAACGACCTCTCCCTTTTTTATGTGTTCGTCAACGCCCTTCAGCACCTGCAGCGGGCCGAAGCTTTTATGCAGATCTACTACTTTAATCACCGCTTTGCAACCTCCTCTCAAATACCGCAATCGCTTTGGATAAGCTGAACGTCAGAACAAAATAAATCACAGCGATGATGATCAGAGGTTCTATCGTCAGATACAAAGCACCGGTGATCGCTTTATACTGCGACATCAATTCCCCTACGAAAAACGTAGAAGCAATCGACGTTTCTTTAATGACAGTAACAAATTCATTGCACAGCGCTGGCAGAACGTTTTTCGTCGCCTGCGGAATGATAATTTTAACCATTGCCTGTTTCTGGCTCATCCCCAGGCACCGGGCAGCTTCCATCTGCCCCTTATCCACCGCCTGGATGCCGGCGCGTATGATTTCTGCCACATAGGCGACGCTGTTGACGATGCAGGCCACAGTGATGCAGGTAAATGGGCTGAAATCCAATTGCGGAACTGCTTTTGGCAGCAAGAAATAAAAGAAATACAGCTGCACCAGCATCGGCGTTCCCCGAATAATCTCCACGTAAGCAGTAATCAGAAAATGCAGCGGTCGGAATTTTCCAATTTGCCAGTTAGACATCCGCAGCATCGCGAATACAGTCCCTATAATGGAGCTAAAAAATACTGTAATTCCTGAAAGCAAAAGCGTATAGCCTGTACCTTTCGCAAAGAGAAACCAATACTGTGTAAGAAGCTTCTCTATGGTTTCTAACATATCGTACCCTCCCATTATCTGTTTCTTGTGATGACTTTCTCAGTATACACCGCAGGAATGGGAAAAGCAAGAATAATTATTCACTTTTTATAATATTTTTTGAATAATATTCGATTTATTTACTGATTATATGCATATTCAATCATTTTTTGTATAATACAGCTTCGGCATCCATCCCGGTACTCCCGCTGCCTTCTTTCTTCGTTCCGACAGGGCTGCCGGCATCCCGTTGTGCCATTACCCGCCGCAACATCGCTTCGTGATCTTCGCTTCCGCGGTCGAAAAATACATTTTTTGATGTCGCCGACAGAGGAATTCCTACCGCAATCCGGACCTCCGGCGGCAGAAGCCCCATGTGCAGCGCCGCCTTTCCGGCGGAATACAGCACGCGGTTATCGACCCGGTGATCCGCTGCCACCGAAACAGCAGAGCCTATGGCGATTCCTAAATCTATTGTATTGTGAGCGCAGCGGCCTTTGGCCCGCATGCAGGCCCCACAATCCGAAAACCCGCAGTACCCGCAATTGGCAAGTAAAAGCGGCCCGTCGGTGGCGCCCAGCAATACGATGCATTCCGCAAATTCCACGTGTTCGCCGTCGCGAACGATAAAGGACTGATTCCACAGGCTGCCCAACCGGCGCATTTCGTCAGCTAAAGCCCGCTTTTCTTCCCCATCTGCAATGGCCGCATATAAATGATCCCTTCCGGAAGCCTTCGGCGCTGTGCGCGCTGCCGTTACCATCAGCTCTGCGGTTCTCCATATCGTCTTTGTTTCTGCTCTGTCACTGTTATACAGCATGTTTGTTCCTCCCTTTATCTCATTTATGATAAGCTTCGTTTCTGTTGATTTTAAACGCCCGGTATACCTGCTCTAACAGGATTACGCGCATCATCTGGTGAGGAAAGGTCATCGCACCAAAGGACAGGCGCAAATCGGCCCGGGCGAGGAGAGCGGCGGACAATCCTAAAGAGCCGCCGATGATAAACGTAAGATCGCTGCGCCCTGAAAGGCCCAGCCGCTCCACTGTCTGCGCCAGCTGCTCCGAAGACATCGCTTTTCCCCGGAGATCTAAAGCGATGACGTAGCTGCCCTGCCGTATATGCTTTAGAAGGTTTTGCCCTTCGCTTTCGATCACCTCCTGCTCCTGCGCAGGCGAAGCGTTATCGGGCAGCCGTTCTTCTTTCAACTCCTGAATCGACAGGCTGCAAAACCGCGACAGGCGTTTACTGTATTCAGAAACCGCCTCCAACCAGTACCGCTCTTTTAATTTTCCGATGCAGAGTATTGTAATATTCATGTGTGCTTCCCTTTCCTGCCTGCTGCCACTATCGCAAAAAGCGCGGCTTACGCCGCGCTTCCTGAAGATAGTGTTACGTTTACATCGCGCCGTTCCCCGTCGCGGTAAAACGTTACTTTTACTGTGTCTCCCGGTCGGTATCGAATCAGCTGTGCATTTAAGCTGTTCATCCCGCTGATTTCTTTATCATTAACGCTGACAATGACATCGTACGGCTGCAACCCTGCCGCCTCTGCGCCCATTCCCGGAGTGACCTCCGCCACTAAAACGCCGCTGTCGGTACCAAATTCCTGGCTGGGGTAGCTGCTCTGGTACGTACTTAAATCAATGCCGCTGATTCCCAGATAGGCCCGGGTAAATTCACCCTTTTCCTTGACTTCGTTAACGATGGGCATAGCGGTATTGATAGGAATGGCAAATCCCAATCCTTCTGCGCTTGTCATTTTCGCACTGTTAATGCCGATAACCTTGCCTTGTGCATCCAGCAGCGGGCCTCCGGAATTTCCGGAATTGATGGTGGCGTCCGTCTGAATCAGATTTTCCATCGTCGTCTGCGAACTTCCGTCGCTGACAGTAATCGTGCGGTTGAGGCCGCTGATTACGCCTTGAGTAAACGAACGGCTGAAATTCATGCTCATGGGATTTCCAATCGCACCGGCATACTGCCCGATGGAGATATTATCAGAATCTCCCAATTCTACTGCCTGCAAATTATCCGCTTCGATTTTGACAATGGCCAGGTCCAGTGTTTTGTCGCTCCAGAGCACCGTGCCCGGCACTTCCCTGCCATCGTACAGATTGACGTTGATAGAACTTACGGTTCCGTCATTTACCACGTGGGAATTGGTGAGGATATACCCGTTTTCATCTACGATAAAGCCCGTTCCTATGCCGCTTACGATCTGCGTTCTGCTGTTCCATCCAAAGATATCCGACACCTGGCGTTCCATCTGCGTGCTGATGCCTACGACAGAGGGCACTACTTTTTCGTAAATTGCCTGCCCTACATCCATGGTATCGCTGGTATTGATTGTCATATCCCCATTGCGATAGATTACCGTGGGCATAAGCTCTGGAAAATAGCTGGCTGCCAGATAGACCGAGGCGATTCCGCCGCCAAATCCCGCGCCTGCCGACAGGATAATAACCAGTATAATTGCTAACAGCTGCGTTGCTCCTTTGCGTTTTTTCTTTGGCTTTTTTTCCGGAGCAGACGAATATACGATTCGCGAATCTACGAAAGGCGCCTGCTCGCCGCTGCCTGCGGTTTGTCCTGCATTCTTTGAGGTTTCTGGTACATCTCTCATTACGAATGTCTCTCCTTCGTATCTTTTTTCTTCATCCATCTTGCTTTCCCCCTTCTTTGTGTGGCAATCCTCTTTCGCCTGTTGCCGCCACACTTTTGCTTTCGCTGCCTGCAGGCTCTGTTCCGAACCGATTTCGGATTACAGCTGCCACCGGCCACTGATACCATCGCGCTTTAGCAATCCCAGCCGAACCTGATTTCCTATGTAATAGTCTGCATCTTCTAAAATGTTCTTAACCGTCTGATATGCCATTTCCGGAAAATTATTTTCGCGGCTCAAGTGTGCCAATACTACGCAGCGCTGCTTTTCCTCCCGCCGTAAAAGTTCTACGATGCAGTGGCCTGCGGCTTCATTGGACAGATGGCCCTGATCGCTCAGCACCCTCTGCTTTAAAAACCAGGGGTATTTTCCAATGCGCAGCATATCGACATCGTGATTGGCTTCTAAAACCAGCAGATCCGCTTTCTGCGCCTGATTTAATATTTCCTCCGAACAGCACCCCGTATCTGTTACAACTGTAATTTGCTTTCCGCCGCTTAAAAACGAATAACCTACCGGTTGCGCTGCATCGTGCGACAGACAAAAAGGCCGAACCTGCAAATCACCGATGGAAAATAATTCTCCTGCTTTTACCGAATGCCTTCTCGTCGAAGGAACTTCTTGCTCCATGTTCTCCCATGTACCATCAGTCGCATAGATTTCAAGCTTTGGGCATCCTTTCGACACAGTGGATACGCTTTTGGTATGATCTGTGTGCTCGTGTGTAATCAGAAGCCCCTGGATGCTCTCCAGCTGTATTCCCAATGTGCAAAGCCCTTCTTGAATTTTCTTTTTGCTGATTCCTGCATCCACTAATACCGAAGTCGATTCCGTTCGCACGAGATAACAATTCCCGCTGCTTCCACTGGCCAGTGAACAAAATTGTAGCTTCATACTATCCTCTTATCTGTTTGTCTATATTATTACCATTTTCTGTGAAGGCTGTGTGTTGGTTCCTTGTAAAATATGAGATTATTTCCTAAAGTATCTGTTATCGGCAATGTGCTACTGCTCATACGCCGCAATGTAAGACAACTGTCCGCCATTGTAGTGGATGCACCAGTAAGGAACTGCCGTATCCTCGCTGACATTATCGCTTTCCGCATAGCCTTCCAGCCAATATACCAGGCGAATCTCTTCGATAAATATATCGTCCCTTTCTTCTTCCGAAGCAGCGGCCTCTTGCTCTGTCATAAATTTGATCAGTGCTGTCAACGCTGGCATTACCTGTTTTTTATTTTTTCCCATCGAAAATGGTTCTGCCCATCTTCTTATAATACTGACAGGCTTCCCATGTTCGAAGGTTACGATCATCTGCGAATTGTCTACAGAAAAGCCTTCATATTCCATCCCGTAGTTGACCGTTACGGTTTCTTCTTCTGCGATTACATTTTGATATACCATAGATTTGCGATAAAATCCGGCCAGTAAAATCAGTTTGTCCGCTGCCTGCCGATAGGCTTCTTCCCCAGCACCCTTCTCAATGTAAATATCCGAATTTTCCAGTACCGAAGCGATTACGCTCTGATCTCCTTCTTCGTATTTTACAAACAGCACTGGCAGCCGTTGATCCTTTTCGGGTATCATATCTTCTTCTACATAGATGCCGTGTTCTTTTAGAAGCAAAACGGTATCCCCTCTCAAGGTAGCCTCATCGCTGCTTCTTACCTCTGCCTTTTCTACATAGATCGCCCCGATTAAAATGAAATTCGTCGCTAACAGAGCGATGATCAATATGTTTTTTGCCTTCGACCAGTCCATTCATGCCTCCTGCTATTGCTTCAGCTGTTGACTGCTCAGCAACTGACCGCTGCCGATATCAAAGTATACTTGAAGCTTGTGATCTATCGTTACAATCCATGCCGGAAGCATTTCTTGCCGGTAGCCAGAATCTGCATCTTTTAAGCTACAGAAATATCCCAGGCGGACATCGCTGATTTCGCCAGCCACGCGGGTCAGCCGCTCCTCGCCGAATAGAATTTCTTCATCACTTTCGCGCTCGATCAACTGATAGACCTCATCGCAGTTAGAAGCGATTACATTAGCCAGGTTGGTCTGCACGATCTCCTGCGAATGACTCTCCTGCACTGGCTGAATCAGATACCGCTGGTAATACGTTACCTGGCCGTTGAGGATTTCTACAGCGATAGGAACTTCGCTATCATAATAAACCGGAACCTCATCCACTAAAAGGCCAAATTCAAACCGATAACCTCTTTTTTTACCCCGTTCGATGACCTTTGCCCGCGATAGAAACAGCGAAACGGGTTCGCTGTCAAAGGTGTGCCACGAACCGTGGGATGCGATAAATTGCAGCGCTGCTTCTAACGATCCGTAAAACATCGGCTGGCCCCCGGCAGAATCATCAATTTCTTCTTTGTATTCGAACAGCCCGTTTTGATAGGTGATAAACGTTTTTTGTCCGTATCCATACATGTATGTGATATTTCCTTTGCTGTCTACCATGCGCCGGATAAAATCAAAATTTTCTCCGAAAAAGGATTGTGCCAGGCGGCGGACGTCTTCATCCTCTCCCGTCTGCCGCTCGCTGCGCCACAGTACCGAACCGGAATCCACTGAAGCCTCCCAGGGGATCATCGTCGTATTTTCCACACCCATCAGCGTAGAAATGGGATAATAGGCAGCGTCGCCAGATTGAAAAATCTCCTCTGCCAGCGAACGCAGCCGCGTGTAATTATCGTCGGCCACCAGCCGGTAATACTTTTCTTTTTGCTCCTGCACGACAAAGAGGCTTTCGCCGCTGGCGCTGGACCAGGCGATAGCAGACACTGCCTCTACCGCATCGAAACTCTGGCTTTTGCGGATTCCGTAATAATCGCAAAACTGGGAAAAAGGAACCTCATAGCCCAGATCGAATTGCACAGATGTGTAATCTCCCATTGCCTCGAGATACTGCTGTTTTGGAATTTCACTTACCAGTATGCCGGAAGCTTCGCCAAATTTCCGTATTTCCTCCACACCCCGGCGCCACAGCTCACGCTTTCCTTCCGATGCGCTGACATGAACGCCGTTTCCGGAGCTGGCGTAGATGTTGTCGGGAACAATTACCTCATCCAGCGGCATTGCGGAAACCTCCTCTTGCAAAGAAGCCATTTCCAGCAGTTGGAATGCGCCAAAAAATTGATTCTCCCAAAAAAAATATAAAAGTAGTATTGTCGAAAAAAACAATACTACTAATATGATCGTCTTCACTTGTTCTATTCTTCTGTGAATCCTCTCCGATGCCAGTTTCTTCATATATCCTCGCTTATCCGAAAATCGTCTTCAGGAGATTTTGTAAAAACTGTGAAATTCCGGATTGGTTTTCATCGAACAGCTTCGCTTTCTCCTCTTCGCTGATGACGCCCTTTACAGCTACCAGATTTTGTGTGCTGTAAAGCACTTTTCCGGTGCTGTCAACCGTATCTACTCTTAACTTGTAGAGGCCCGGAGTTACGTTGTTAATCTGCTTTGTGTAAAAACTCAGCGTATTTGTAGACGTAAAACTTTCTGGAACCATGATCTCTTCGCTCTGAAATTTCATTGCGGAAGACGTTGTTCCACTGGCCGCCTGCAGGGTAGAGAGATTGTTTACATCTACCGAAATCAGCTGATCCCCCGATACCTGCTTTTCTTCGTAGACATAAACCTTAATGGTTTCCGGTTGGGTTATTTTGATGGAAATGAGAAGACTATCGGAGCAGACAAAGCTTTCGCTGACCGGGCTGACAATCGTTACCGCCGGGTCGGATGCCGCAGATGAAACTACCGTGCTGCAAAGAAACATCAAAACGATGATAAGAGCAATCCAGCGCGTATGTTTCATATCAATTCCTCCTTTCTTCTCTTCTCCCAATCCTTTGACTGTTTTAGCATGATAAATAGTACAATTCACCACAATATTTAGTATAGTATATCTTACCTTTGTTACAAACGTATTACGTCGGGTTTAAGATCGCTTTACAAAAGCCAGAAATTTTGCATCCACTTCTTGAGAGCCTTTGCTGCATCGGCTATTGACGGCATTTTTTACAACGGCTATAATACAGTATACGCTGATTTTTTCAATGCTGAGACCATTTTTTATCCCACATTTTTATTAAAGGAGACTTATGAATATTGTTAATCTCTATACCGACGGCGCCTGCTCCGGAAATCAAAATAAAACGAACATCGGCGGCTGGGGCGCTGTTCTCGAATACGGCCCACACAAAAAAGAGCTTTACGGCGGTGAAATCAATACGACGAATAACCGTATGGAAATGATGGCCCTTCTTTCGGCGCTTCAGGCTATGAAACGCGAAGGGCTGACCATCCGCGTCTTTTCCGACAGCTCTTATTTGATGGACTGCTTTCGGCAAAAGTGGTATCTCAACTGGCAGAAAAACGACTGGAAAACCTCCAAAAAAACCGATGTAGAAAACAAGGATTTATGGATGGCTCTTCTTTCCGAAGCAAAAAAGCACAGCATGTCATTTTTCCGCGTGAAAGGGCACGTTAATTTAAACAGCGCGACTGTCAATGCGGATTCGCATTTTGCCAAATTCCTTCAGTGGAATGGCTCTTCTTTTACCCGCCAGGATTTTTTCTATATTACAGAAATGAACAACCGGGCCGATGCTTTAGCCAATATCGCCATGGACGAAATCCGCGCCTCTCTTAAAGAAACTCAATCAGAGTAGCTGTCATATCGTCGGTAGGCAAAAACGCAGAAAATTCCACTACTTTTGCCTGGAGAGCCGCCATAATCCTCTGGGGGCTTTTTCCCTGTTGGGAATTCCAAAGCCGCATCAGTCCGTCAAAGCCAAAGGGATTTCCATCCTGGTCTTCTGCTTCGGTAATTCCATCGGTATACAGCAGCATCCGACTCTTTGGCTTTATTTTCTTTGTAACCGGTCTGTGATTTACTTCTTTTAGAATGCTGCAAATCGGCATTCCATAGACGGGAATTTCTTCAGGAGCCTTTCCCGGCTCTTCCAGAACAGGCAGGCAGTTGTGCCCGGCATTCACTAAAGTCAGCTCCCTGCTTTTTTTATTGTAAATTCCTGCTGCTATGGTTAAATACAGCTCGCCTCCGGCATGCAGATCGTTCAGTCCTTGCAAAATACCGTTGATAAGCTTTTTATAATCACCGGCTTCTTCCTTCATGCCGCGAATTACCTGGCGAAGGAAAATCGTTAAAAGCGAAGATTTTACTCCATGCCCCGAAACATCTGCTATATAAAACAGCAATCTCTCTTTATCAATAGCTACTACATCGAAAAAATCTCCTGCCAGGCTTTCTGCCGGCCGGTAGATGGAATGCAGCGTTATGCTTTCGTAATATTGCCCATCCTTTGGAAGCGCATTGTATTGTACCTGCCTGGCAAATTCCACATCTTGCTTCAGGCGGACAAAATGCTGCCGGTTGCTCTCCTCCAGCGCTTTTTGCTCTGTAATATCTACAAAAAATTCTATGTAATATCTTCTTGCCCCCGTCAATTGAACTGAGGAAGCTATAATACGGTAGGTTCTTCCATCAACAACGCTTTCTTTGTGCTCTGCAATGCCGCTGCCTCTGGAGCGCTGCGTTACGCAGTTCTTGCATTTTCGCTGGTGAGCCAGCGTTTCGTAGCATTTCTCCCCACAGCGTTCTCCGAAGCGCTGCCGCATTTTTTCGTTCATATACAGCACCTGATCGTTTCCATCCATAACTCGAACCATGGCATCCATGCGGTCGATGATGGTGTACATCAGGGTATCTTCGTTTCGCAGCCTGCGATTTTCCATA
Organism: uncultured Peptostreptococcaceae bacterium; assembly: GCA_949740445.1. Lineage (GTDB taxonomy): Bacteria > Bacillota > Clostridia > Peptostreptococcales > Anaerovoracaceae > RGIG446. Next base: position 36,155 of record CATJIF010000069.1, read on the forward strand.
ATTTACCCCATATATTGTATTCGTCTTTCATTTGTCCACCAACAGTGTATCACAGAGTTGAAATTTGAAAAAGGGTTTTTTTCGAAAACACAATTTCCAAAAAATATGCTGTGGTGGTTGCTTTTCCCGTTTTTTCTGCTACGATGATAGTAGCTTTCATTTGTACGGCGGCATTGCCGCCGTCTATCCCTCGATTTGCAGTAATACTCCCGATTGAAAAAATATGCCTTTGCAATCAATCGAGTAAGAAAGGAAGTACAGCTATTATGAAATTTTCCTATCAGTTTCAAAAATATCCTTCAGCCCGGCAGGTAGTATATTCCAACAAAGGAATTGTATGTACCTCTACGCCTATGGCTGCTCAGGCTGGGGCCGATATCATCCGGCAGGGTGGAAATGCCGTAGATGCCGCTATTGCTACAGCTGCCATGCTGACAGTGACAGAGCCCACCTCCAACGGCATCGGCGGGGACGGCTTTGCGCTTGTATGGATTAAAGACCAACTTTACGGCTTAAATTCCAGCGGCCCTGCTCCTGCTGCCCTGTCCTCCAAGGAACTGTTAAATAAAGGCTTAACCGAGATGCCGACCTATGGATGGACACCTGTTACTGTACCGGGCATTCCCGCTGCCTGGGCTGTTTTGTCCGAACGCTTCGGCAGGCTCTCGTTCCGGCAGGTATTGGAACCCGCTATCCGCACGGCACAGCAGGGGTATGCTGTTCAGCCTACGGTGGCCCGTTTCTGGAAAAAAGCTTTTGAAACCTACAAAAAAAAGACCTCCGGTCAGGAATTTGAAGCCTGGTTCGACACTTTTGCGCCCGGCGGGAAAACGCCTGGCGCAGGCGAGGTATGGCGCTCGGAGAGCCATGCAAAGACATTGGAGGAAATTGCCGATACCAAGGCAGAATCCTTCTATCGCGGCCGCCTTGCTGAGGTCATCGACCATTGTAGCCGTACCCAAGGCGGGTATCTGCGCAAAGAGGATCTTGCCGCTTTTTATCCGGAGTGGGTCGAGCCCATTTCTGTCTCTTACAAGGGATATCAGGTCTGTGAAATTCCGCCCAATGGCCATGGAATTACAGCGCTGATGGCTTTGAATATTTTCGAACAATTAAGCTGTATATCGCGAAGCGATGTAGCCACGCTCCACAATATGATCGAAGCCATGAAGCTGGCCTTTACAGACGCCAAAGAATATGTGGCTGATCCCCATTATATGAACGTCTCTCCAGAACAGCTTTTGAGCAAGGAGTATGCGAAACAGCGGGCAGCCCTTGTCGGCGAAAAGGCTCTGATGCCTGCGCCAGGGCATCCCGACCGCGGTGGCACAGTCTATTTATGTACTGCCGATGGCGAAGGAAACATGGTTTCTTACATTCAAAGCAATTATATGGGATTTGGTTCTGGTATCGTTATTCCCAATACCGGCATTGCGCTTCACAACCGCGGAAATAATTTCTATTTAAAGCCAGGGCATCCCAACTGCGCAGAAGGTGGAAAAAAGCCATATCATACGATTATTCCCGGATTCTTGATGAAAGACGGCAAAGCAGTCGGCCCCTTTGGTGTTATGGGTGGCTTTATGCAGCCCCAGGGCCACATGCAAGTAATGACAAATACCATTGATTTTGCTCTAAATCCTCAAGATTCTCTGGATGCTCCCCGCTGGCAGTGGACGGGCGAAAAACACGTTTTAGTAGAGCCCTCTTTTCCGCATTCCATGGTGCAGGAACTGGCTGCCCGCGGCCACGAGATTTCCATTTGTTCGGAACCGGCGGAATTTGGTCGCGGTCAGATCATTTGGCGGACAGAAAACGGAACACTGTGCGCTGGCACAGAATCTCGCTGTGATGGCTGCGCCTCGATTGTTTAATGTCTATACCCGGCGATTGTCAAGCCGAACGAAGTGAGGCGCAGGCAGAGCTTAGCGGAGCCGATGAAATGTCTATACCCGGCGATTGGCACCTGCGTTCGCTTGCGCTTACTTCGCTGTCCGTTTTGCCGAGCAAATCAGCTTCGCGCGTTGCGCTTGCTTCTTTGGGCAAAAAGGCGAGCGCGAAGGCTATAATCTGCAATTTACGATTTAGCGTATTGCAATTACAAATCGCGTAATCGCAATACGCTGTTTCTCCGCTTTTTTCGGCCGGTTGCTTTTATGGATTTGCCCTCTATTCCATTTGCAGCTGGTCGTTTTTTTCTTAAGATGATCTTTTCTTCCTGCTCTTTTTTCTCTCCCTTTGTTTATTTTCGAATTTATTTTTCTTAATTAAATATGTATTTAATCACTATGATTTTAATTTATGTACAATTTTTTAGACGTTTTTTACATCTTTGCTTGATAAATGCCTATAAAATCTTTTTTTCCCAGTTTCGAGTAGCGGATTAGTCAAATTGCGATGAGCAGGATGCATTTTTTAGCAATAACCGCGAAGTGCTTTCTCTCCGATTTTGCATTTCAATAGCTTCTCTTTATCCTGTTTGATAAGCTGTAATTGTTTATATGCACATTTATATAAGAATTTTACTTTGATAGCATTTTAAATTCTTCCTTATTCCATGTGTTAATAAATTTTCCTATAGGAATATCTCGTTTTTGTGTATTTCCTTCGGCAGCTTGGAAAATTCCAATATGTAAAACTCAATCTGAATCAGTGTGGAGAAAGCGGCAATTATCCTCCTACAGACGAAAACAGAAATAAAACTCGTTTCTATCAGAACACAGAATCTGTATCCGCATTTTAATTATTTGTGCTACTTGACTTTATTTTCTTTTTATCTTATTATAGCGATAATAGATATATCGAATATCAATATAGTAAACTTCACTGGGGGTATCTTATTCTATGGCAAGAGAACAGCTGAAAACCTTGACAGAGCCAATGTATTATCTATTGCTCTCTTTAACAAAAAGCCAGCACGGCTACAGAATTATGCAATCCATTCAGGAAATTTCCGGCGGACGGGTAAAAGTCGGCGCAGGTACACTTTACGCCCTGCTCTCCCGCTTCGAAACAGAGGGTGTGATAGAGCAGATTGCAGCACAGGAGCGAAAAAAAATCTATGCCTTGACAGACAAAGGACGGCAGCTTTTATCTGCCGAGTATCTACGCCTGCAAAGCATGACAAAGGATGGACGCAGATTTTTCGACGATACTGGTGCTGTCCTTCCCTCCGACCCTCCCGATGGAGAAATCCTGCTGATAGAAGAAGAATTATTTCCGGAAGAAACTTCCGAGCCTTCTGTAAAACGCCAAAGGGAGAATGAAAAACGCGAAAAACACCATCCGCAGCTCAACAGGAAAGGAGTTTTGGTATGAATATCTATCGCATCTGGCCTTTGCTTCCCGCTTGTTACATTCCTGATTATCTGCAATGGATGGAAAACCGCCATGGCCTTCGCTTCGCTGGGCTTTGCTGGTTACCATTGTTTGCGAAATACCAGCCGATTTCTTTTGAAGAGTCTTCTGATTATACTGTAGACTACTTTCCCTCTTCCTCGCTTCAGTCAATCCAGAATTACTTCGATCTTTGTGAATCCTCCGGCTGGGAACCTGTATTGCAGGTAAATGATTATAAAATTTACCGCGATAAAGGAGGTGCTGATCCTCTTTACGCAAATGATTCCGAACGTCGACATATTTGGATAAAGGCTTGGAAAAAGAAGAAATCACCTCTTTTTTTTAATCTCTATCTTATATTTTTCACTTTGTGGTCATTGTTGTCTTTAAGTAGAGACTCGATTGACGGATATGTTTTCCTAACTCCTTGTTTTTCGCAGATATTTATGTTTCTTCTTATTATTCTGTTCTGGCTTGCTACGGTTTCTCTTATTTTGAGTTTTATTTTTCCCTTGATATTCCGTCGAAAGCCTCTTGGTACTGTGAAGATTGCCTGTGCAACACTGCTGCGATTGCTGGTGTGGGGATTGTGTGCTGCCATCCTTATTTTTTTCCTCCTGGCAACGCTTCAGGAATATATGCAAACAAATTTTTACTGGTGGGGAATTCTAATTACGCTTCCACTTATCCATTACTATTTCTCCTGGCACAGAGATGAATTTTCTAATAGGAAAATCAAAGGAATTTATCGGCTGCCTCAGAAAATTTCTCTGGCTATTGCCCTGTTTCTTTCCTCAGCCGCTGCTCTCACTGTCATCTGGCACCTTCATGTGGTTTCGGAACGCGAGCTAAGCGACCAGACCATTTGGATTCGAAGTCACAATGTGATGTGCAGCGAACTTCTGTATCGAAATACTTCCGACTCTCTACCGCTCCTTTGCTACCTGCGAACTTCCGGACTTTCAGAGGAAGAAATTTACAGGCGAAAAGAGAAAATGCTATCGCAGTATTGCCAGAAGGATTTTCCTTATCAATATGGCGACCTTAGTGGTTTGAAAGCCAAGCTCGATGGTACTTCTTCTGATGCTGGCCTTTATTCTTTTGCCGATGCGTTTTCCGATGTTGATAATTCCTTCAATTCGGCTTTGCTGCCGCATATAAGAGCCTTGGATATTTTACAGGAGCATGGCATTGAAAAAGCCTTCCTCAATTCTTTTGGAACAGGCTATATCCTCAGTCGCGGCAACAGCATCTATCGCCTCAATTCACCTACCGAATTTTTTACAGTTACTGACAAAAATGAAGATGAGATTCAGCAGATGGCAGAAAAAATCGCAGACAACTTGCTTATTCAGATGGAAGAGCTGGACGAAAAAACCATTTCCAATTCTTGTGAATTGTGATATAATGTCTATACCCGGTGATTGGCGAGCCGAACTTGAGAGGCGATGACAGAACCGTGGTATAACAGATACCGCGTAGCTTAGCGACTGCCAAACGCAGTGCTGGCAGAGCTTAGCGGAGCCGGTGCAATGTCTATACCCGGTGGTTGGCGAGCTGGTACAATCATCAAATATAATACAAGGGGGTATCCGTATGAAACTGATTTTGGCAATCGTAAATAAAGACGACGAAGCAGATACCATTAGCGAACTGAATAAAAATCAATTTTTCGTAACGAAATTAGCAACTACTGGTGGTTTTCTCAATGGCAAAAATACGACGCTGATGATCGGTACTGGAGATGACCGCGTTTCTTCGGCGATTGAGATCATTCAAAAGATGGCAGGCAGCCGTACAGCAAAAATGGCAGGCAGCCCACCCATGACTTCAGGCGGGCTGTTTCCCGGTGCTGCTACCATCCCCGTAGATGTTCAGACGGGCGGTGCTACTGTCTTTGTTCTAAATGTCGAGCAGTTCGATAAGCTTTGATCCAAAGAAAAAGCCGCCGAAATTCCCATTGTTTAAAACAAAAATTCCCGTTTATCACCAGTGCACAAAGCGCTGAGTGTGACGGGAATTTTTTTCGTTATTTCTGATTGCGGCAAATGCGCCAAATTGCCTCTGCTGCAGCATCCATCTCCCGCGCTGTATTGTATGGCCCTACGCTGATTCTAACGCATCCTATTTCAGAGGTGCCGATGGTTTTATGTGCAAGGCCGGCGCAATGAAACCCCGCGCGAACAGCAATTCCATAGCGATTTAACTGATCTCCGACTTCTTCACAATCCATCCCTTCAATATTAAATGCTGTAACGCCTGTTTTTTCTTCAGGATTTTCCGGGCCATAGAGAATGACTGGTTCCATATTGCGCAGTTTTTCTTCCAATCTTCGAATGAGAGCTGTTTCGTGTGCCCGTACTGTCTTTAGAGAAGAAACATATCGTATTGCTGCTCCAAGACCAATAATCGAAGGTGCATTTAGAGTTCCCGATTCGTAGCGTTCCGGAGCTTCTACGGGTTGGCGCAAATCTCTGGAATTGGTTCCCGTTCCTCCTTCTTTTATGGTATCCAATATTCTTCCTGGACGAATATATAAAATCCCTGTTCCCAGCGGTCCTAAAAGGCCCTTATGTCCAGGCATGGCAATCATATCCGCCTGTAATTCATCAGCATTCACCCTCAATGCTCCTGCGGACTGCGAAGCATCGACAAGATATGTTAAACGATGTTTTTGCGCAATTGCTCCGATATCTTCTACCGGCAAAATTGTTCCCGTTACATTGGAAGCATGCGTGCATATAATCATGGCGGTTTCCGGACGTATGGCAGATCTGACAGCCTGTGCGTTAATTTTTCCTTCCGCATCGCCGTATACTACTGTAGTTCCGATTCCGTGCTGCTCCAGTGCTTTCAGTGGGCGCAGAACGGAGTTATGCTCCATCGACGTGGTGATAACGTGATCCCCGGAATGCAGCGTCCCCTTGATTGCCAGATTTAATGCATCCGTAGCGTTGCTGGTAAATACAATTGTAGATGGATCATCTGCCCCTATAAAATTTGCCGCGGCTTTGCGTGCTTCAAAAACACCAGCTCCTGTTTTCATGGACATGTCATGTCCTGACCGTCCCGGATTTCCACAATACCTCAGCATACATTCTTCCATGGCCTGTATGCTTTGCTTAGGCTTGGGGAAGGAGGTAGCCGCATTGTCCAGATAAATCATAGATATCACCTCTTTGTTTCTGTCATTACAGCTACATTATATTCTCTTCTCTCTGGAAAAATGCGGATGTGCAAAAGAACGCTTGTACTTTTTATTCTGAATCCTTCACATTGCGGAAAATCTCTATAAAAAATGCAGGCGTGTGGCGGATACCCCTGCATTTTTTAAACCTGATCTACATTTACGTACGCATTCTGTTAATGTCTATCTTCTCTTTTTCTTTCCGAATACTCTTCCAAAAAATCCGTTGTTCCCAGATGCTGGTTTTTTTGTTCCGGATTCTCCAACAGCTGCTTTCTGTTGCCGCTTTGCTGATATTTCTCCCTCGCGCCTGTCGGCTTTTGTTTCGCTTCTCTTTTCCGTATTCTTATGGGCAGGAGGCTGGTTAATTCTTACGATCTTATTTTCTGTTCTTGTATGCTTTTCTTCTGCCTTCTTTTTCTGATTTCCCTTTTTATGGGCAGAAGGTACATCCGACTTTTTCTGTGAAGCCTGCACGACTGCTTTTTCTTCTTTTTCTCCCTGGGCTTTCCTTTGCGCTTCGAATACTTCCGGTTCTTCTTTTTTGGGAGGTTCTTTTTTTGAGGCTTCTTTCTGCTCTGTTTTTTCGTCTGCCTGCACCGGCTTTGTCTTTTTTCTTAAATCTTTGCTTTGATAATACGTTTTTTTCTGTTCTTCAGTGCGCACCGAATCGAACCGAAGAGGAATTTCTATGGGCTTAGCCTGCCCTTTTTCTTTTTCCTTTGTCTCTTCTGTTTTTACCAGTTCCTTTACGGAATTTTTTACGCAGAGAAAAGATTGCTTTGCCTGTTGCTGAACCCCGCCTATGGCCTCTGCTACAGTCTCTACTGCTGCTTCGGCAATTTCCTCGGCTCTTTTCTCCTTCTTTTTATGCGTCTCGTCTCTTTCTTCCCTGATCTGTAAAACGGAAGAATTGCCCTTTCCCCGGGAACGCTTTGAGCCACCGCCGTTTTTCTTTTCCTCTGCGAGCCTGTTTTTCTCTGTCTCCTGCATTTTTATCGGAAGGACAAATACTTCGCTTGATTTTGCAGCAGCGGCCTCTCTTCTGATCTCTGCTTTTTCCTTTGTTTCTTTCGTTTCTTCTGGTTTCTGTGCCTCTGCTTCACCGAATATATTTTTTAAGTGGTCATAGATGAGAGCCCCATGGTCAGCTCCATATTCTTTGACAAGTGCATTATTTAATTCCTGCTTATTTTTCGTCTTTAACAAAAATGCCAGCTGAAAGCAATCGAATATAGTTTCTCTGCGGTCCAGCTCCTTAAACTTGCTGCAATATCTGTTTTTTACATAGTCGACAGCGGCATCATATCCTTTATCACAACTAATGATATAGGCGTATTCCAAATCCTTTTGCTGCGATAAAAATCCTAGCTCCGTAGTGATCTGAAAATCCAGAGAATTTTTTCCGCTGCGAACGCTTTCTATAAAATCAATCTTTGCACGGCACCCGGATAATTTTTTCTTAAATTTCGTAATCTCCATCGCCTTGCTGTGAAAAATCATTACTTGATTTTCTTCTCCTAACATCTCGATGCCCTTTAGCCCGTAATTGATGTTGTTATCTCCATCAATTAAAAATACTGTTTTCATACATATCTCCCGTTCTCATTTTCATTTTTTTACCTTCTTTTCTCTGATTTTGTGCGCGGCTTCTTCGGGTGGATGGAAGACGGTGCAGCCTGTCCTGTCTTCAATTCTTCTTTTTCCGCAGGCGAATTTTCTCTGTCTTTACTTCTTGAAAAAGGATATGTTTCATGTGAAACATATCCGTCACAATGCCTGTTTTTCAGCCTTTAGGCCCGTAATAAGATCGACCAGACGATCCAGCTCATCCTTCGAATAGTATTCGATTTCAATCTTCCCTTTCCGGACTCCATATTGGATCTTTACCTTTGTTCCGAGAGCATCCTTCATCTGGGTTTCCGCAGCTAAAACATCGTCTCTCTTCTTTTTCATCGCCGCCTTTTTTTTCACGGATTTCTTTTTTGAAGAGTTGGCGTAGTTTTCAATCTCGCGAACCGACCATCCCAGTTCCACTGCTTTTTTAGCAGCGGCAATTTTATCTTCTTCCGAATCGAGGCCCGCTATTGCTCTGGCGTGGCCCCCAGACAGTTCACCGGAACTTACCATAGAGCGCACCTCCGAAGGAAGTTTTAAAAGGCGCAACGCATTTGTAATATAGGGGCGGCTCTTCCCTATGCTTCTGGATACCTCTTCCTGCGTCAGTCCATAGGTCTTTATCATTTCTTCCAGCGCCATGGCTTCTTCAATGGGATTGAGATCCTCCCGCTGCATATTCTCGATAATAGCGATCAGCATATTTTGCTGCTCGTCCAGCTCGCGAATGATAGCAGGTATCTTTTTCAGCCCGGCCTTCCGCGCTGCCCTCCAGCGCCGTTCACCGGCGACAATTTCGTATCCCCTTCCAAAGGGGCGCACCATGATCGGCTGAATCACTCCATGGAGCTCTATGGATTTTGCCAGCTCCTCTATCTTTTCTTCGTTAAAATCCTTTCTTGGCTGATTGGCATTCGGCTTAATATCGTTGATATCCAGAAAAATAATCTCTCCTGCAATATCGCTGTTGTCCCTTTTTTGATCGGAAGCCTCGGATGCTTCTCCATAATCCTCGGGATGGATAGTCACATCGCTGAATAAGGATTCGAGCCCTCGTCCCAGGCCGCCTTTTCTTTTCGATGCTGCCATCAATGGTTTCCATCCTCCTCAATAAATTCTTCGGCAAACTCCGCATACGCTTCGGCGCCTTTGGATTTCGGATCGTAAATGTTGATGGGAAGTCCGAAGCTGGGAGCCTCCGCCAATCTTACATTTCTCGGAATAATTGTAGTATATACCTTAGACCCAAAATACTTCTTTACTTCTTCCACGACCTGAATGGACAGATTGGTTCTTCCATCGAACATCGAAAGAATAACGCCTTCGATCTCCAAGCCTTTGTTAAAGCTTCTCTTTACCATTTCAATGGTACTCATCAGCTGGCTGACGCCTTCCAGCGCATAAAATTCACATTGAATCGGTATCAGAACGCTATCAACTGCCGTCAGGGAATTGATCGTTAAAAGGCCAAGAGACGGAGGACAGTCAATGAACATATAATCGTAATCATTTTTGATTTTATCCAGAGCCTTTTTCAGCCTCTTCTCTCTTCCCTCCAACTGTACCAGCTCGATTTCGGCTCCGGCCATATCCACGCTGCCAGGTATAATATCCAGCCCTTCAATTCCCGTATGGAGAACAGCCTCCATGGGATTGATCGTATCGTCGATCAGAATGTCATAGCAGGTTTTATACTCTGCCTTTTTTGAAATACCCATGCCGCTGGTGGTATTTCCCTGAGGGTCGATATCCAGAACTAAAATCTTCTTTCCTTTAAGCGCAAGACATGCCGCTAAATTTATATTTGTAGTCGTCTTTCCGACTCCACCCTTCTGATTGAAAATTGCTATTGCCTTTCCCAAACAATTCACCCCTTATTTCGTCTTTGCATCTGTGTTATTCTGCAAGTTGTATTTGTTTCTGCGATTACATCTATTATATACTATCCGGAAGAAATTCACCATGCTTTTTTTCAAAAAAGAAGAAAGTTTCACGTGAAACAATCACATGAAACTTTACCTAAATGCTGTAATTTCAAGATATCTTCTTATGCGCTTTCGGTATCGTTATGCGCACCTCCACGTATTCTCCTCTATCCTCCTGGCTGAATGAAGCTTCTTTTTCCATCTCCTGGATGGAGTTATACGTATGACGAAGGGAATTTATGTATATTTTGTAATTTATAAACTTTAATTTATTCTTCTTTCGCCTCTGTTCTTCTTTCTGCGCCAGAAAATCATCAATCAGCTTTTCTGTCTGCTTTACATTTAAGTTATGTTCCCCCACCTTTTCTATAATCTGAAGGCGGACCTGATCTTCGTTAATTTTTAAAAGAGCCCGGGCGTGCCGTTCTGTTAAATGATATTTTGCCAATAAAAGCTGTGCATCCTCCGGCAAAATCAAAAGCCGTATTTTATTGGATATTGTAGACTGTTTTTTTCCTACTTTCTTTGCAATATCCAGCTGTGTTAATCCAAATTCATCCATCAGGCTTTTATAAGCCAGGGCTTCTTCCATATAATTCAAATTTTCTCTTTGTACGTTTTCAATAATCGCAATCAGAGCTGCTTCTTTATCGTCTGCTTCTCTGATAATGACAGGAACCTTCGTTAATCCAGCCATTTTAGCAGCTCGTAGCCGCCGCTCCCCTGCGATTAAAAAATAAGAGCCACTGATATCCCGCTTTACTATTAGAGGCTGAATCACCCCCACTTCGCTGATGGAATGAGACAGTTCCACCAGTTCTTCTTCTTCAAATATTTTTCTCGGCTGCTCCGGATTGGGCAAAATGGATTCTACCGGAAGCTCTGTCCTGTTTGTCTTTTTTAATTGCAGCATGTGTTTTCCCCCTGTACTTTCTCGTTTCCCTTATCTTTTGATTTTCTCATTTTTCAAAGAGCAGAAATTTCTTCTTCTGCCCTGCCTCTATTCTATCACCTTATTTTTCCCGGGAAAAGCCAGAACCGTTCGCCAAAAAACCCCTGAAATTTTACTTCAGGGGTTCTTTTGACGGCGTTCCCGCTTTTCTGGGATATTTCGCCGGCGTTTTTTTTATTTTTTCAATCCACAGGACCGTATGCTTTGTATCGGTTTCTTCGAACGAGGAAATGCGACGAAGCTTTCCCCCCAAAAGGAACAAAGCTGTCTTGCTCTCTTCTATTTCTTCCTCTGCCGATGCTGTCTTATAGGGTGCAAAAAATCCGCCTTCCCTTACAAATGGCAGGCAGTATTCGGATAAAACCGCCAGATGGGCGACCGCGCGCGAAACGCAGATATCGTACTGTCCACGATGCTCTTTTTTCTGCGCTAAATCCTCTGCTCTCGCATGAACAAATTCCACATTGCAAAGACCGATTTCTTCAGCTAAACCGCTGATAATTTTTATCCGCTTTCCCAGAGAATCCATGAGCGTAAAACGTTTTTTCGCAAAGAGGATAGCCAGGGGAATTCCAGGAAAGCCGGCCCCAGTGCCCACGTCGATGATGCGCTCTGCACCCTGCAGCTCTGCTTGCCCCGCTATGGCTAAAGAATCTACAAAGTGCTTGATTTCAAATTCCTCCAGCTCTGTAATCGCCGTTAAATTTACCTTATCATTCCACTGCAAAATACCGTCTCTGTACCGAAGCAGTTGCTCCCTCTGCTGCTTTGTCAGCTCCATACCAAAGGAATGCAGCATTTTTGTTACATGTTCCATTTTTATTCCTTCTCCTCCGCCGAAGCTCTTTGCCGCCGCTGTTTTTCCAGATGAATCAAAAGGACATTGATATCCGCAGGCGATACGCCGGAAATGCGCGACGCCTGGCCGACAGATGCAGGTTTGATAGCCGACAATTTCTGCCTTGCTTCTATGCGCAGGCCGCTGAGGCCGGAATAATCAAAATCTGGGTTGAGCTTTTTATTTTCCAGCTTCTTAAATTTTTCTATCTGCTGATACTGTTTTGCGATATATCCTTCGTATTTAATCTGTACTTCCACTTTTATCATCGAATGATAGGAAAGCTCCGGTTGTTCGCTGTCGATATGCGAAAGCATGCGATAGGTAATTTCCGGCCGCTTTAAAAGCTCGGCCAAAGAAGCTTTATTCTGCAGTGGTGCGCTTTCGACAGAGAGTAAAAATTCATTTACTTGAGAAGGAAGCACTTCCTTTTCTCTTAAGCGCAGAATTTCATTGTCCGCCTCTTCTTTAATCCTGCGATAGCGCCGGTAGCGCTCTTCGCTGACAAGCCCTATCTCATAGGCTTTTTCTGTCAGCCGGATATCTGCATTATCCTGCCGCAACACCAGCCGGTATTCTGCCCGCGAAGTCATAATGCGATA
>CATJIF010000070.1 GCA_949740445.1 uncultured Peptostreptococcaceae bacterium
AGGGGTATTGGGGACAGCGTCCCCAAGGTCTTAAAGGAGGTTTTTTGAAATGCCAAAAGAAATCGCGGCACTGCTGCCGCTGCTGCTGACATTCGGCGCATTTATGGCTGTGCTGTTCTTTGCAAACAGGCGGTCACTGGATATCAAGAGCAAGACGGTTGGCGATGGCCAGCATGGCTCTGCCAGCTTCGCCACACCAAAGGAGATCGCCAAAGCCTTCCGGCGTGTCGATTACCAACCAAAGGAATGGCGGCAGAAGCCACCGGCAGATTTGCCGCAGGGCATCATTATTGGTTGTGAAATATTAAAAATCGGGAAAAAGAAAAAAGTAAAAGCGATCGTGGACGAGGGCGACGTCCATGCGCTAATGATCGGTGCGGCTGGTGTTGGTAAAACAGCAAAATTCCTCTACCCAAATATCGAATACTGCTGTGCGTCAGGCATGAGCTTCGTGACAAGCGATACAAAGGGCGACCTGCTTCGGAGCTACGCGCCAATCGCGGAGAAATACTACGGATATGATATTTCTGTATTGGATTTGAGGAACCCGACACAGAGCGATGGCTTCAATATGCTCCATATGGTGAACCACTATATGGATGATTATTTACAGACCGACAGCCTTGTCAGCAAGGCGAAAGCGGAAAAATATGCGAAGGTTATCTCGAAAACCATCATGAATGCTGGTGGCTTCGATTCCTCCAACGCCGGGCAGAACGCTTATTTTTATGATTCCGCCGAAGGGCTTATGACAGCGGTCATCCTTGTGCTTGCGGAAGTCTGCTCACCCTATTTGTTCAGCCCGGAACAGAGGGAACGCAAGGCGAAAATGCTGAAAGCCAGAAGGAAATGGCTGAACGCCATGCGGAAAACCTATGGGGAGCAGGCCCCGCAGGCTGGCGGGCGCATGGAAACGTCATGGGAGGAAGTGACGGCGGTTACACTATGGGAGCCTGAGAAGGAGGAACAGCCGGAAGAAGAAAAGGCGCCAGACAATACGCCGGGCAGCCAGCGGCACATCGTCAGTATTTTCAAGCTGATCCAGGACTTACTGGAACCCTCCCCTGTCAAGGGGAAAAGCCGCTTTCAGCTGCTTATGGAGCAGCTTCCCGATGAACATAAGGCACGCTGGCTTTCCGGCGCGGCACTGAACACCAGTGACCAGACGATGGCATCCGTCATGTCAACTGCCCTCTCCCGCCTGAACGCATTCCTCGATTCAGAAATTGAACAGCTTTTATGTTTTGATACAAAGCTGGATACGGAGAAGTTCTGCAAGAGCAAGTCCGCACTGTTCATCATCCTACCAGAGGAAGATGAAACGAAGCACTTCCTCGTGTCGCTGATCGTGCAGCAGGTATACCGGGAAATGCTTACAATAGCCGATGAAATGGGCGGCAAGCTGCCGAACAGGGTCATGTTCCTGCTCGATGAGTTCGGGACGCTGCCGCAGATACAGTCTGCGGAAATGATGTTCTCCGCCAGCCGCTCCAGACGGATCAGCTTCGTCCCCATCATACAGTCCCTGGCACAGCTGGAGAAGAATTATGGCAAGGAAGGCTCCGCCATCATCATTGACAACTGCCGTGCGACTCGTTCCTAACTGAAAAGGTTAGGCATAAGACTAAGAAAGGAGTGGATGAAAGTCTTATAGAACTGATAATCTGATAGGTGGAATGATGGAGTAACGGCCTGAAACGCCTACCCTGATACTCCGACTGGCGGTGTAAGTGGAAACGCTGGCTGTCAGAAGCTCGGTAAAGTCGGCTGAGAGCAACCGTAATTGTGGCATACGCCGCACACGAAAGCTGTCCAGAGGTGGATGGTGTTGCCTATAGGCCGGGGGTCTATAAAGTATCTATGGTGAGAATGTTTGAAGAAAACTGACGAACCTGCGAAAGTAAGGGTCTAAATGTCGGTCTTGTTGAAAAGCAGGAATGCGGGGAACCGCAGTTAGTGTGGTTGAGTAAAAATGGCAGTTATGAAAAACCATGATGTGTTACAGGCACATCCAAGCTAACAGGCTTATAGCAGGCACCTACGGATATATGCAGAGATAGGATTATCGGAACGGGGAAAAGTATCGAGCTATTCGTAAGAAAAGTAACCTGTCGAAGAATAATAAGCAGGCGTACCGATGCTGAAAAGTAGAGATCGAACTGATGAAGCCTCTGTAATGGGGGTGGAGGGATGGTCTCAAGTCATTTGCAATTGATTTTACATTATCCAGTTGAACACAAGGATTTCGAGTATGAATAAAAGGGTCACTACCCGCGGAAAGGGGTGATGCCTTGTGCCGAAAGTAAAGCAGCAAAGCGTGGATAGTTTGCGGTATGCAGAATACTATGGTATGCAGCAGACTTATGACGACTTGTATGAGAGAAGCAAAAATGGTGAACAATTTCCGGAATTGATGGATTTAATACTTTCAAGGGAAAATATCCTGTTGGCATATCGAAATATCAAAGCAAACAATGGGAGCAGCACGCCGGGAACAGACCGATTGACGATGAAAGATATTGGCTGCCTTCCTCCGGAAGAAGTTGTAGACAAAGCGAGGCAGATAGTGAACGGAAAAATGGGATACCGGCCTAAGCCTGTACGGCGCAAGGATATTCCTAAACCGAATGGCTCCACCAGGCCGCTTGGTATACCGTGTATTTGGGATAGGCTGATACAGCAATGTATCAAACAAGTCATGGAGCCGATTTGTGAAGCAAAATTTAGTAATAACAGCTACGGATTTCGACCGGGGCGTTCGGTAGAACACGCAATAAGCAAAACATATAATCTATTGCAGCTAAGCCATTTGCATTATGTCATAGAATTTGATATTAAAGGATTTTTCGACAATGTATGCCATCAAAAGCTAATCCGTCAAATCTGGGCTATGGGTATACATGACAAACATCTTATCTATGTATTGAAGCAAATGCTGAAAGCGCCTGTCCGTATGCCGGATGGCAGTATGGAATTTCCAAGAAAAGGCACGCCGCAAGGCGGAATCATATCTCCCCTGCTGGCTAACATTGTGTTGAATGAACTTGACCATTGGATAGAAAGCCAGTGGCAGGAACATCCGGTTGTTAGGAAATATGCTGTCTTACTTAACAAAAATGGAAGTGAGAATAAAGGCTCTGGATATAGCGCGATGAAGAAAACAGGATTGAAAGAGATGTTTATTGTCAGGTATGCGGACGACTTTCGTATTTTCTGCCGAACGAAAAATGCGGCTGAACGAACGAAGTCAGCGGTAACACAATGGCTGGCCCAAAGGCTGCGATTGGAGGTTTCGGAAGAAAAAACACGAATTGTCAACGCCAAACGACGGCATTTAGAATTCCTTGGCTTCAAAATAAAAGTTCATCCCAAAGCGAACAAACAAGTCGTTAAGTCTAATATCAGCGATAAACAATTACAGGCAGAACGAAAGAAACTGGTAGGACAGGCAAAACGGATTGTTTGCCCTTGTCGTGGCAAGACAGAATCAGATGAAATACATGCCTATAACTCTATAGTTATGGGGATTCAGGAATATTATAAGATTGCCACAGCGGTCAATCTGGATTGCCGTTCCTTAAATAGGGCGGTTATGGTTGTCCTAACCAGCAGGCTTAAAAACCAAACGGGGAACAGATTGGCCAAGACAGGACGCAAACTTACTAAAATGGAAAGAGAACGATATGGGAAGTCAGCGATGAAACGATATGTGGCTGGCTCTGATGAACCCATATATCCTATCGGTTACACGCAGCATAAGCATCCAAAGGGATATCCTTACGGGAAATGCTATTACAGCAAAGCGGGACGGAACAAAATACATGGGAATTTGAAAATAAATGTTTTGCTCATGCTTAAACTGATGCGTCAACCCTCTTTTGGATACAATGCGGAGTACATGGATAACAGGATATCCCTCTTTTCCGCTCAATATGGAAAATGTGCTGTAACAGGGAAAGATTTCTGTACGTTGAGCGAAATCCACTGTCACCACAAAAAGCCGCGGGCAACAGGCGGCGGAGATGAGTACGCGAATCTGATTTTGATACTTGAACCGGTACATAAACTGATTCATGCAAAAGATGCAAGTGTCATTGAGCATTACAGAAGCCATCTAAATCTTGACCAGCACCAAATGGCTCGTCTCAATAAATTGAGATTTCTAGCGGGCTTGCCTGAAATTAACTGTTAAAACAGCTTACAAAGGAAACTGGATAAATGGAAAAGAATTGCAAATGATGGAACGCCGGATGAGGTGAAAGTCTCATGTCCGGTGTGGCGTGGGGGAAAATCTGGAGATTATCTCAAAGGATTACCTATCACGATAGATTGCCATATACGGCGGTTTTGCGCCAAACTCTGAGGCGGCGGAGGTACTGTCCAAGACACTGGGTGAAAGGACAGTACAGACAGGGAGCATCTCAAAGGGAAAGGATACCTCCAAATCCCTGCAGATGACGGGGCGCGCGCTTATGACGCCGGATGAATTAAAAATCATGCCAAAGGACACGTTCATCGTCACCCGGACAGGCGTAAAGCCGTTGAAAACATTGCTGCGGCTGTTTTTTGAATGGGGCATCGAACTGGATGAGCCATACGAGCCAAGACAGTCAGAGGTGCGGAAGGTTGCCTACGCCAACCGAGTAGCCATAGAGGATCTGGTCAGGCAGAAATATGGCAGCACCACGCTGCAGCGGCAAGGCATGGAGATGTTAAGGGCGCAGAGAAAAGCCGCGGCACAGCAGGCTTCGCAGGGGAATACAGAAAAAATACGGAAAATGAAAACTTGAAACCATACGAATGAAAGTTAAAAATGCAGACAAACGGGCATTATAAAAAAGGAGTTTTATATGATAGACAGAATTAAAGTTTATGCTGATACCGAACTGACACATAGGGCGAAGCTGGTATACTTATATCTTCTGGAAAGAGCTGACAGAAAAAACAATACCTGTTTTCCGTCTATCAAGACGATCAGCCGGGAGGTTGTCCTGTCGGAAAGTTCTGTGAAACGGTCACTGAACGAGCTGCTGGAACGAAACTATATCGCCAAGGAACACCGTTTCCGGAACAACGGAGGAAAAAGCAGCAACCTGTACTGCATCCTGTAAAATAAATCCCTGTGCAGGAGGGGCGAAAAATGCAGAAATCCAGTACAGGGGAAGTCCGCCCATTGCATGAACCATGCCATAGTCCAGAGTGGCCGTAGAATGTGAACCTTATCCATTTAACAATAGTATTCAAAAAGATAAAGAGTTCCGTGTGATTCTATATTTTTGTATACTGAAAAAAATGCGGGTTTCCCTTGACGGATATATGAAAAAGCCGTACAATATACACAAACATATATTCCCATTCAGAAAAACTGTTCCCTATCAATCAGAAAGCCGAATGGAGGTGAATTGAATGAATCAAGCAGCAAAAACATACCTGGCAATAGACTGCAAGTCATTTTATGCGTCTGTTGAGTGCCTGTCGAGGGGACTTGACCCGATGACGACAAACCTTGTTGTAGCGGACGAGAGCCGTACCGAAAAGACCATTTGCCTTGCTGTTTCACCGTCCCTCAAGGCATACGGGATACCGGGGCGGCCACGGCTGTTCGAGGTGGTACGGAAGGTCAAGGAAATCAACGCAGGGCGGCTGCGGCATGCGCCAAACCACGCTTTTACAGGTGCTTCCGCCGATGCGGGTGAATTGAAAAATTCGCCGGAGCTGGCGCTGGATTATATCACCGCCGTCCCACGTATGGCGTATTACATCCGGTGCAACACGGATATTTACAATATCTATCTGAAATACGTTGAACCGCGGCACATCCATGTCTATTCCATTGACGAGGTGTTCATAGACATAACGGACTATCTCGATTTTTATAAACAGACGCCAAGGGACTTAGCAAGAACAATTGTTCGTGACGTTTTGAAAACAACAGGAATCACAACGACAGTTGGAATCGGTACAAATATGTATTTGTGCAAGGTGGCGATGGACATCGTGGCGAAGCACGCGGAACCAGATGAAAACGGGACACGGATTGCCGAGCTGGATGAAATGAGCTACCGGCAACTGCTTTGGAAACACTGCCCCCTTACGGATTTCTGGCGGATCGGCAGGGGCTATGCCAAAAAGCTGGAAGAAAACGGGTTATATACAATGGGCGACATTGCAAGATGCTCTATCAGCCAGTCGCCGGGATATAACGAGGAGCTGCTCTACCGGCTGTTCGGCGTGAATGCGGAACTCCTCATTGACCATGCGTGGGGCTGGGAGCCCTGCACGATGGAGGCGGTCAAGGCATATAAGCCGCAGGAAAACAGCCTTGGCTCAGGGCAGGTGCTGCAATGCCCCTATGACTTTGAAAGGGCGCGGCTTGTGGCAAAAGAGATGGCAGATTCACTGGCGTTCGACCTGATAGAGAAAGGGCTTGTGACAAACCAGATTGCACTGACGGTGGGTTATGACAGGCGGAACATTGAAAATCCCGAAATCAGAAGCCAGTACCATGGCAAAACCAAAACAGATTTTTACGGACGGAAGGTTCCCCAGCACGCACATGGCACGGCAGGCATCGGGCGGGACACATCCTCGTCAAAGCTGATTGTGGAAACCGTTTCTGCACTTTTTGACAGAATTGTGGACAAAAACCTCCTTGTCAGGCGAATCAATATCGAGGCGCTCCATGTCATTGCGGAAACAGATGTACGCACAAAATCAACGCCCCGGCAGATTGACTTGTTTACGGATATAGCAGACGAGCAGGAACAGGAAAAAGAGGATAGCGCGGCATTGGAAAAAGAAAAAAAGGCACAGCTTGCCATGCTGAAAATCAAACAGAAATACGGGAAAAATGCTGTCCTGCGGGCGAACAGCCTGGAAGATGGCGCAACAGCAAAGGAGCGCAACCGACAGATCGGCGGGCATCGAGCCTGAAAGCGAGGTGAGGCAGTTGAAAAAAGAAGAATACAGCGGCTTATACGACGATATCATAAACCTTCCCCACCCTGTTTCTAAAAAGCACCCTCCAATGCCGATGAAGAACAGGGCGGCGCAGTTCTCCCCTTTTGCCGTCCTGAATGGGCATGGAGCAGCAATCCGGGAGGCGCGGCGGGAAACGGAAGCACGGCGGGAGCTTGGAGAACACGACCGGGAAATCCTGGACAGGAAGCTTGCGTTCCTGCAGGAGCATCTGGCTGAACAGCCGGAGGTATCAGTCACATATTTCCTTCCGGACAGCAAAAAAGACGGCGGCAAATATGTGGATGTTTCCGGAAAAATCAAAAAGATAGATTTTTATCAGGGGCTTCTGGTGATGGAGGATGGTACAAAAATCCGGCTGGAAGATATCATTGCGTTATCAGGGAGGCTGCTTGACAACATATTTTTTAACGGATAAAGTGAAACCCTGTGGAGCAAGCAAAGGCAGGTATCCGCAATAAAAACGGAACCTACCTTTGCTCTAAATACAAGACATACACAAACGTTATTATTCACTCATTTCATCCAGTAAATGAAGCAACGCATCTTTCCGTGACTGCGACAGGAGCGACCACTTTTTTAGCAATTCTGCCTGTTCTGGTGTCAGTGGAACAAAATCTCCCTCTGCAAAAAACTGGCTGAGAGAAATACCAAAAGCACCACAGATACTCTCCAGTGTGGTGATGCCGGGAACTGTATTGCGGCGGAAAATATTTGCAATGGTAGATGACGAGAGGTTGGAATTTTTCGCAAGCCGGTATTCTGTCCAGCCACGTTCATCCATTAAATCACGAATACGCCGAATTACGTCCAAAATATCACATCCCTTTATCGTTATATTTTATCTTTCAAAAGAGATATAAAAAAGAACTAAGTTGAGTTGAAAAACTGTTTCAGTTGAGTTATGTTAAAAGTGTAAAATGAATGTAATTGATATTATGTGCAAATTGGTTTATGGTTAAAGGGAGCCAGATGCAAAAACAGCATACATGAAAGGAGAAAGCATATGGGCTTATTTCAGTGGATAAAAAAAATAGCGTCTGCCGTATTTCTGGATACAGTATCAAGGCGTATACGGGAAATGCGTACACTGAGAGAAATAAGCCGCCATGAGTTGGCGCGTAAATGCGGAATCTCTTTCATTAAACTGCTGTGTATTGAATGCAACCTGACAAATATAGATATCCATACCTGCCGGAAATTGGGTGAGGCATTAGATCTTTCATGGTTATACCTTGCAGGCATAATCGATGAAAAGAAACCTGTCTCTTATGGATTGCATAAGCTGCGGGAGGATCTGAAACGTGAATGGATTGAATAGCAGATGAAATTTTGCCAATTTTCGACATTTTTCACAATACCAATGAAATAAATACCTCCCATGCAGCTTATTGCTTATCCTGAAATTCGTATGCTTTCTTTGAAATCTGAATTTGAAAGAAACTCATTTTATTTTACGGAGTGTTGAGATTCTCTGTATGTATCAAATTGGAATGTGGTGTAATTATTCTGAAAAAAATTATTTTGTCTAAAAAGACAGACTGAAAGATTTTGCAGTCTGCCTTTTTATTTTTGTATGAAATTACAAATATGATTTTTGTAATGAAAAAATATTGACATTCTTTTGTCGTACTGCTATGATAAAAGAAATTACACTTGTATCTTTTGTAATGTTAGGGAAGCGAGGTGACGGAATGAAAAAAAAGAAGGTTTCAAATGCAGAATACAGCGTGCTGGATTTACTTTGGAATGCAAATGATGCCCTCACTGTGGCACAGGTTGTGCAGCTTATGGAGAGCGAAAAGAATATCTGCTGGGCGTACTCTACCGCCGCAACGATCCTGCGCCGTATGGAAAAAAAAGGCTATGCATACTCTGAAAAAAGAGGTGCCTCATTATTCTACACACCAGTTATTCAGGTGGATGACTTCCAGCAAATGGAGGAAGAACGGCAGCAGGCAGAAGCGAAAAAAGCAGCATCTATAATCGAAAAATGTTTCCGTGGTTCTTTCAGCAAATTTCTGTCCGCTTTTTCAAGCGACAAGAAATTGACAAAGGAAGAATTCGAAGATCTGAAAGAGTGGGTGAGGCAGCATGATGATGATTATTAACAAAGTTTTTATAACGGTGTTTTTATTGTCAGTGGTTGGAACAGTCGTAGGGATTACATTTCTGGCACTGCAAAGCGTCCTGTACAAGTACACATCGGCGGAGTTTATGGTTAAGGTCAATAAGGTTGTGATCCTGACATTTGTGATTCCGGTTTTTTATGCATTGGGAATGCTGGACCACACCAATTATTACCTGTCGGAATATAACATGCTTGTGCTTGTGGAGCAAGGAACATTAGCGGATAAACTCTATACGTTCAGGGATACGGTTGGATTTGCGGATAAAATAGCCTTGCTGTGGCTGGCTGGCTTGGGGCTGTTCCTGTTGTTTTATGCGGTTTCCAACGTTATCTTTACACACAGGATCAGGGAGAGTTCCGAGGAAATCGTTAGCGGCCCATGGCGGAAACAGTTCCACACACTTTGCCGGAGCAATGGATTTCCGGAGGAGCAGATCAGACTCCTGTCCTCGACAGGGATAAAGCAGATTTGCACAGTTGGTTTGATAAACAAAAAGATTATTATACCGGAGCAGCTGCTGGATATGCTGAACGAAACGGAAAGCGGCATTATTTTAAGGCATGAGCTGACACACATCCGCAAAAATGATGTCCCGATGAAACTTGGCATGTTCATACTGTGCGGTCTGAACTGGTTCAACCCGCTGGTATACTTTTTGAACGAAAACCTGAATGAATGGGTCGAATTAAGCTGTGATGAAGAAATGCTTGCGTTCGCGGATTCCGCCTACCGCCATGCGTATATCGACGCACTTATGAAGATTATGGAGGAGCAGCAGACACAGCGGGGTAAACAAAAACGCTGCGAACCTGCCGTATATTTTAACGATGGAAGAAAGATTAGGAGTATTAAGAGGAGGCTGAAAGGAATTATGAAAAAGAGGAATGTAAAAAAAACGGCTCAGGTGCTGGCATTTTCCGGCATACTATGCACAATGGCATGCGGGACTGCATTGGCAGGGGATTTGGAATATCCGATAAATTCAGTTTTATCCAATCACCTTACCATTTGGGATGAAGATATGCTTGCCGATGATGATTTTATCCAAGATAGCGATGGATACGATTTTATCAGTTTCAGCGATGCTGCACTAGAACATGCTGTTGCCCCAAATCCCGGCACACAATTTGAATTGGTATTTGAGGATGGAACAAGAGAATCTTACACAGGAAACGCTGCGGTTGACCGTGATCTCCATAAGTGTTCTATGGAAAAAACCAATGTCAAAAAACATGAAGTCAAAAAAGATGGCTCATGCATACTTACAACTTATGCGGCTGGAAAATGTACAATATGTGGCAGGCTCGTAATTGGTGATGAAATCTCGACAACGACATACAAAGTATGTCCTCATTGAAAAACAGTTACTGAAATAGTTAAAGGCAGAGCAAAATATGAGATATCCTGATAAGAATGATAGATACATCGTTAATGGTTTTGGCGATGATATTTATAAATTCAAAATAGAAAGGGCGTGATTTTATGAAGGAAAAGATAAAAACAGAAACGGGGGGGAAAAAATATCCTGAATGAAAATCCAGAAGCGTGCGGCTAACACAAAATCTGTTTCAAACAGGATAGGAAAATTATAACATATGGAATTAAAAAAACAAGTATGTTTTGTAGCAGTTCAATAATAATTGAGCAATACGCTGTATTTTTGATATGAGGGGGAACGTTTATGAAAAAAAGGATTTTATCGTTTGTATGTTGTTTAACATTTTTATTGCCTAGTATGCAGTTGCAGAACACCTTCGCATCTGAAGACTTGGACATTGCAGATGTAGATTTAATGGATATTGCCGTTGCAGAAGCTTCACTGGATGACGAAACAAAGGTTGAAGCATATACAGCCAAACTTCAGAGTCTTGATGATGAAGAATTTGACAGAACCATTGTTTCATTGATAAAAAATACTAATGACATATCTGAATTAATAAACAGATTAGCAGAGTACGATGTAGAGCTAAACATTAATGAGGATGGAGCAGACGTAGAAACAATGGCGTTGAGACCTGGAGATGTTAACGTTGAATGTTATGCCGCGCGTCGTGCAGGGCAGAGTTATTATCACTTGATTAGTAATGTGACTTTTGATGAGCCGGAAGCATTTACTGGTTCTATAGATGCTCTTGTAATTTATTTTGATAAGGATAAGCTCGCCTACTATGATGCTGTAGCTGTAACAGATGGTCCAATAACGGTTGCATCAACACGAACCTATAAAGATGGATATATCACATTCAACTTAGACGATAGTTATATCACTGGTTTGGATTATGTGGATGATTATACAGCAGCTGTATATGTAACACCTAAGGTCTATGGAAAAGAGGCAGATTATGGCACAGTATATTGTCATACATATACAACAGTAGATATTTCTGTCACTGGTAAAATTTCTATTACTCCGGCTGGTCCTTTGGGAGAATTTGTATTTTCTGTAAACCCGAAAGAAGAATCTTTTGAAGTTTCGGATAGTAACGCAGTCATCCCCATAAAATAAAAAACTGACAGATAATCCCGTATAACGTAAGTGTCAATTCAACATACGGATTGACGCTTACTGAAAAACTACAAGAACCTATAAAGTATGACGGAATCTAAAAAATTCTGGCATACTCTGCTGCACTATGTTACAATATGGCATAGTGCAGCAGATTCTAACATAGTTTTAGAAAGCTATAACGTTGTTGGTTACCATCCACTCGCTTAGAACAGTTACTTTTTTGTGCGCCCTACCAAATTATCAATGCTGACATTAAAATAATCAGCAATTTTACACAGGACATCAGTTGAAGGCTGCAGTTTGCCTGCTTCATAGCGGGAAATCGTCAAATGCTCAAGGGCCAGGGCTTCGCACAGCTGGGTTTGTGTGTAGCCGCGTTCCCTTCTCAAACTTCTCAATCTTTCGGGAAAATCATTCATAATATCAAATCCTTTCTTGTGTATTTTTAGGTCTATTGGGGACATCGGCATTCCGTTATTTTTTGAGACCGGCAGCATATTCTGCCGCACCCAGGAAATCAAAGAAAGTGACATCCTTCAATCGCTTATATAATTCAAAGTTTTTATGGCTATACTGATCGTCAGTC
>CATJIF010000071.1 GCA_949740445.1 uncultured Peptostreptococcaceae bacterium
CTTTCCTTAAAGCTTGCGGAAATTTATCTCATCCGGGAAGAAACGGGAGAAGATGCTGTGCTTCTTTTAGACGATGTTTTATCGGAGCTGGATGTGCAGCGACAGACTTTTTTATTAAATCGTTTAAGGGATATTCAAATTTTTATTACAACGACAGAAATCAGCGATACGCTTTTTAATAGTCTGGTGGAGGGGAGCATCTTTTCCGTAGAAAATGGCGTGGTTCGTTTCGTGGAAACCGTGGAAAAAGGCTTGACATAAAAGGCTCTGAAAGTGTATAATTGACAAGCGATTATCGTACAGGCAGCTTTTGTTGCTTTCCAATCTACAAGGATAAGGAGGTGTATAAAGATGAAGCAGACGTATCAGCCGAAGGTAAGACAGAGAAAGAGGGAACATGGATTCCGCAAGAGAATGGCTACCAAAAACGGAAGAAATGTATTAAAGAGAAGAAGAGCAAGAGGTAGAAAGTCCCTTACAGCATAGAGACCGCATATGTGGTCTTTTTGTTTAGAAAAGGAATTTTCACAAAAGGATGAACAATTTATGTTAAAACCCGATATTTTGCGCAGCAAAAAAGATTTTTCGGCGATTTACAAACGTGGAAAATCGCTTGGAGACAGGTGCGTTGTTTTGTTTTACAAAAAAAACGGTCTGCCCTATACGCGAAAAGCCTTTTTAGCCAGCAAAAAAGTGGGGAAAAGCGTGGTTCGCAACAGAGCCAGGCGATTGATGAAGGAAAGCTGCCGGAGCCTGGAGGCACAGATTCCGGCCGGGTACGATATTATCTTTATCGCTCGTACCACAATTTGTAATCTGAAATGTGCGGATGTGAAAAAATCTATGGAAGCCGCCCTAAAACGAAGTGGGATATTGGAAAAACCCCACATAAAACGGTAAGGTGAAGGAGATTGAAAAGAATGCTGATCCTTCTGATACGCGGATATCAGAAGTTTATTTCACCTTTATTTCCGGCCGTCTGCCGGTTTTATCCGACATGCTCTGCTTATTTTATTCAAGCTGTAGAGAAATACGGAGTGTGGAAGGGTAGTTATCTTGGAATAAAAAGGATACTGAGATGTCATCCGTTTTACCGCGGAGATTATTACGATCCTTTACAGTAAACGGAGGTAAAAGCTACAGTGTTACAATTTATCGCAAAGCCCCTGGGCCTTTTGCTGACCGGTATCTATGGTATTGTCAATAATTATGGAATTTCTTTGATTATTTTGACAGTTATTGTAAGAGTCTGCATGATTCCTCTCTATGCAAAACAGCTGAGGACATCGGCAGCCATGGCTGAAATGCAGCCCAAAATGCAAGAAATTCAGAGAAGATACGCAAATGATATGGAATTGATGCAGCAAAAGCTGTCTGAGCTTTACAGAGAAGAAAATTACAATCCCATGTCAGGATGCCTTCCAATGATTATCCAAATGCCTATTATTATGGGATTGTTTGCACTGTTGAGAAATCCCATGATGTATCTGACAGATGAAAGTATGGTTATGGCGGTTCACGAGTCGTTTTTATGGGTACAGGATTTAAGCCAGCCCGACAGTTGGATTCTTCCCATTGCCGCTGGCCTGGCTCAATATTTTGCATTTTCGTCCCAGAGTTCCGGCATGGATCAGGCCGCTGCCGGAATGATGAATTCCATGAAATATTTCTTTCCTGTGATGATTTTTCTGATGGGAAGATCTTTCCCCGCAGGTTTAACCGTGTATTGGTTTGTCGGTACGCTGGTTATGATTGTTCAAAATATCTTTATGAAGGGATATAAAGAAAAACTGAAAAGCAAACAGGCAGAAAATCAGAAGAATGGAAAGAAAAAGAAGTAGCGAGGTTTGAAAATGGACTATTCAGAAAAATGGGGAGACAGCATTGAAGCTGCGGTCAGATTAGCCCTAATAGATTTAAAATTGACAGAAGATCAAGTAAATGTGACAGTTCTTGAAGAGCCCTCCAAAGGATTTTTCGGCATTGGTTCCAAATTAGCCAAGGTAAGAGTGGAAAAAAAGCCAGAGCTTGAGCAACCGAAAGAAGAACCGAAGGAAGAGCCTAAAAAAGAAGTCATTCCAGGCCGTTTTGAAAACACGACTTCTTCCAGAAATAAATACGATTTTAGAAGAGAAGCAAAAAAAGAGACGAAGAAAGAAAGCAACGAACCAAAGGAATTCAAAGAACCAAGGGAACGCAGAGAGCATCGCGGCGACAGACGGGATCACAGAGAGCGAAAAGACCACAGGGACAAGGAATTCAAGCCCTCTCAAAATTACGAGCGCCCTGTGCTGAGAGAGCGTCCTTCCGACTTGACAGAAACAGAAGACCATCCTGTATTTTTGTTTTTAAAAGAAGTGGCAGAGGACATGGGCTTAACTTTAACAATTAAGGCTTTTGTCAATGCTGAAAACGTATACATTGATATCAACGGCAAGGATAGCGGAACGATTATAGGAAAGCGCGGCCAGACGCTGGATGCTATCCAGTATCTGTGCAGTTTAGTTGCCAATAAAAACAGCGAATCCTACATTCGCGTAGTGATTGATGCTGAAAATTACAGAGCAAAGAGAGAACGGACATTGGAGCAGCTGGCGAACCGCCTGGCAGATAAGGTTCGCAAGACAGGAAGAAGCGTCCGTTTAGAGCCGATGAACCCCTATGAGCGTAAAGTCATCCACGCTACTTTACAAAACAGAAACGGCGTGACGACGCGTAGCGAAGGCGAAGAACCTTATCGAAGGGTAATTATCGAGTCGGTAAGATAAGAGAAGCGAACATGAGAGGCGGTTTTTTTGTGGATTCACAAGAGACACGCCTCTTTTTAAAATCATAAAGGCGACAGAGAAGGAAAACTGAGCGCAATCCGTAAAAAGTAAGGAGGGAAGGAATCAAAGCTATGGAAGATACCATTTCAGCTGTGGCTACAGCCTGGGGAGAAGGAGGCATCGGCATCGTCCGCATCAGCGGACCGAAGTCTTATGAGATTTTACAGCGTATTTTTATTCCCAAACGGCCGCCGCTCGTCCACCGTCAGCTGACGTATGGGCAAATTGTAGATCCTTCCAACCAGAATGTGATCGACGAGGTTTTAGCTGTTTTTATGCAAGCACCGCATACCTACACGACAGAGGATATTGCGGAAATTCACTGCCACGGAAGCAGCGTGGCACTTCAGCGTGTTTTAGCTCTGACATTGGAGCACGGCGCTCGTATCGCAGAGCCCGGTGAGTTTACGAAACGGGCGTTTCTCAACGGTAGGATCGACCTGTCGCAGGCGGAAGCGGTCATCGACCTCATCCGGGCAAAAACGGAAAAGAGCTTTGATGCTGCTATGAACCAGATGGAGGGGGTGCTTTCGCAAAAGATTTGCGCCATCCGCGAAAAGCTGACAGATTTGCTGGTAACGATTGCCGTAAATTTGGATTATCCGGACGAAGATATTGAAGAAATCACTTACGAACAGATGGACAATTCTCTTAGAGACATCGAATCTGCAATATCGCTGCTGCTTGAAACAGCGCAGACGGGGAAGCTCTTGCGGGAGGGTATTTCCATTGCCATTGCCGGAAAGCCCAACGTCGGAAAGTCCTCTCTGATGAATCAATTCCTGCGCGAATCGAGGGCTATCGTAACCGATATTCCAGGTACAACCCGCGATACGATTGAAGAATCTCTGAATTTACGCGGATTTCCCGTGCGATTGATCGACACGGCAGGAATTCGGGAAGCCGGCGATATCATCGAAAAAATAGGGATTGAAAAGAGCAAAGAAGTATTGGCTGGCGCTGATTTTGTCATTTTTATGCTGGATGGAAGCCGTCCGCTTACTTTGGAGGACAGGGAGGCAGCTTCGCATATCAGGGAGAAAAAAGCTCTGATTTTAGTCAATAAAACGGATCTGGACTGTGTTTTAACAGAAGAAGAAGCGAAATCCTTAATTCCAGATGCTTCTGTAATGTTTACTTCGATGGAAAGCGGAGAGGGGATGCGCGAGGCGGAGGAGTATATCTTCCGCATGCTCTGCAACGGCGATGTGGTTTCCGAACAGATGCCGTTTATCACCAACGTGCGCCACATCGACTGCATAAAAAAAGCGCAGGAAGAAATACAGGCAGCGCTGCTGCTTTGCCAAAGCAATCAGGCCCTGGATTTTATTGAAGTCAATGTGCGGCAGGGATTTGAATATCTGGGAGAGATTATCGGCGAGACGGTGAGCGATACGATCATTGATGAAGTGTTTTCCAGATTTTGTCTTGGAAAATAGGCAGGAAAGTGCAAAAGAGGAAAGCAAATGGATTATTTTATTATGGGAGAATACGATATCATCGTCGTAGGTGCAGGACATGCTGGATGTGAGGCTGGCCTTGCCGCTGCCCGCATGGGCATGAAAACGCTGATGCTGTCCATCAATTTAGAATCCGTGGCCATGATGCCCTGCAATCCATCCATCGGCGGAAGTGGAAAAGGGCATCTTGTACGAGAAATTGATGCTCTTGGCGGTGAGATGGGAACTAATATCGACAAGACCTTTCTGCAGAGTAAAATGCTCAATACGGCAAAGGGGCCAGCAGTCCATTCTCTGAGGGCGCAGGCCGATAAAGCCCGCTACCACGAAGAAATGAAACGAACCATCGAGCAGCAGAAACATCTGGATTTAAAACAGGGAGAGGTCGTAGACCTTCTGCTCGAAGAAGGCACTGTAACAGGTGTGCGCATGAAAACCGGTTCTGTTTATCGTGCGAAAGCTGTGATCCTCTGTACGGGAACATTCCTGCGCGGAAAAGTGTTTTTAGGGTCGGCCGCCTATTTCAGCGGTCCCAATGGCCTTGCACCTTCCATGGAACTTGCTGACCGGTTAAAGGAATACGGCCTTGCACTGCGCAGATTTAAGACGGGAACTCCGGCAAGAGCGTTGGGTGCGAGCCTGGACTACAGCCGTATGGAAGAGCAGAAGGGCGATGAAACCATCGTTCCGTTTTCCTTTATGAACGAAACATTGACAAAGGATCAGATCTCTTGCTGGCTGACATATACCAACGAAGAAACCCATAAGGTAATTCGAGAGAATTTTCATAGATCCGCTTTGTTTGGCGGACAAATCGAGGGCGTAGGGCCGCGCTACTGCCCATCCATTGAAGATAAAGTAAATCGGTTTGCGGATAAAAAACGCCATCAGCTGTTTATCGAGCCAGAGGGCTTATCTACAGATGAAATATACATTCAGGGGATGTCCTCCAGCCTTCCGGAAGATGTGCAAGAGCAGTTTTATAGAACCATCCCCGGCCTGGAACATCTGAATATTGTCCGGCCTGCCTATGCCATTGAGTATGACTGCATCGACCCGCAGGAGCTTTTGGCTTCGCTGCAGCATAAGCGCCTGCCAGGTCTTTTTTGCGCTGGGCAGTTTAACGGTAGTTCCGGCTACGAAGAAGCAGCGGCACAGGGATTGATCGCAGGGATCAATGCCGCCCTTTGGATTCGAAAGCAGGAGCCCTTTATTTTGGACCGGAGCGAAGCCTATATCGGCGTGCTGATCGACGACCTGGTAACAAAGGGGACAAACGAACCATATCGCATTATGACTTCGCGGGCAGAATACCGGCTGGTGTTGCGGCAGGATAATGCAGATATCCGGCTGACAGAAAAAGCCTATGAGATAGGGCTTGTC
>CATJIF010000072.1 GCA_949740445.1 uncultured Peptostreptococcaceae bacterium
AAAGTTATTGGAGCTGCAAGCACACTTGTACTTACAGTGGTAGGAATTGGCACTGCAATGCTTGGAGGCAAGTTTGATGTAAAACTGCCCATTAAGAAACAAAAGAGCTAACTGACCCAATCAAAATCAGTTAGCTCTTTTCCTATGAATAATGAAAAAATGTTGCCAAATCGTTGCCACAGAGGGGTCTAAGCCTTGAAAAATCCAGTCATACCAAGGCTTTCCTGTTCCGTGAAATCATTCCCACTCAATCGTACTCGGCGGTTTACTCGTAATATCATAGACGATGCGATTGACGCCCTTCACCTCGTTTACAATGCGATTGGAAACAACCTCCAGCACGTCGTAAGGAATGCGCGCCCAGTCGCAGGTCATGCCATCCACCGACGTAACCGCGCGGATGCCCACCGTATAATCGTAGGTGCGGAAATCCCCCATCACACCCACAGAGCGGATGTTGGGCAGTACCGTAAAATACTGCCAGATGGAGCGATGCAAGCCAGCCTTTGCAATTTCCTCGCGCAAAATCGCATCGGATTCGCGAATAATAGCAAGCTTCTCCTCTGTCACTTCTCCCAGGCATCGGATTGCAAGCCCTGGCCCAGGAAACGGCTGCCGCCACACCAGCTCGTCGGCAATGCCAAGCTCCTCTCCGACAACGCGCACCTCGTCCTTAAACAGCAGGCGCAGCGGTTCGAGCAGCTCCATCTTCATATGTTCTGGAAGCCCGCCCACATTGTGGTGGCTTTTAATCACGGCCGCCTGTCCGGTTCCGCTCTCTACCACATCGGGATAAATCGTCCCCTGCAACAGGAAATCAATGCCGCCCTCCTGTGCATACAACGCCTCTGCCTCTTCATCGAACACGGCGATAAACTCTGCTCCGATGATCTTTCTCTTGGTTTCTGGGTCGCTGACGCCCGCTAATTTCTGCAAAAACCGCTCTTGCGCGTTTACGCGCTTAATCTTCATGCAAAACTGCTTGCCGTAGACTTCCATCACCTGGTCGCCCTCGTTTTTGCGAAGCAGCCCGTGATCCACGAAGATACAGGTCAGCTGGTCGCCGATGGCCTTGTGCACCAGCAGTGCGGCTACAGAAGAATCTACACCGCCGGACAGCGCGCACAGCACTTTGCGGTCGCCCACCGTCTTTCGAATTTCTTCTATTTTCTTCTGCGCAAAGTCCGACATCACCCAGTTTTTTTTGCAGCCACAGATCAAAAACAAAAAGTTTTCGATCAGCTTCTGGCCAAAGGGCGTGTGGTGTACCTCCGGATGGAACTGCACCGCGTACAGCTTCTTTTCCGGGCACTCCATGGATGCTGTGGGGCAGTGCTCCGTATAGGAGGAGACTACAAATCCCGGCGGAACCGCTTCGATGTAATCCGTATGGCTCATCCAGCACATGGTATCGGCAGCGATGCCGTCGAACAACGGGCTGATATGCGCCGCAAGGCTGCTTTGAAGCGAGCCTGCAATCAGCCGCACCCTGCCATATTCTTTATAGTCGGGGCTGACTACCCTGCCGCCCAGCACATGCGCCATCAGCTGGCCGCCGTAGCAGATCCCCAGCACGGGAATTCCCAGCGAAAATACCTCTGCAGGCAGCGTCGGCGCTCCCTCTTCGTACACGCTGCTGGGCCCCCCTGTAAAAATAACTCCCGCAGGCCGGAATTCCTTCATGCGCGCTAGGCATTTGTCATACGCTACGATTTCACAATAGACATTGGCTTCTCTCACCCGGCGGGCGATCAGCTGATTGTACTGACCGCCAAAATCCACCACTAAAATACCCTGATATTCCATATAACTCCTTCTTCTTCCGTTTTCCTCTCATCCTGTCGGCGGCTGCCCGGTGTTTATAAAAGGCATATGCCTGGTAAAAGCCGGTGCCTGGCAAAGGCATGCGCAGCGCCTTCATCCCCCTTATGCGCTTCCAAAGTAGAAGCGCAGCAATACATCTTACGCGTTGGTGCCGGAATCGCGCAGCTGCACGTCGTGCGCGCCGCCCTCCACGATGCTCGTGGCCGATACCAGCGTCAGCTTTGCCTTCTGCTGCAGCTCGGGAATGCTCAGCGCCCCGCAGTTGCACATGGTCGAGCGCACCTTGGCTAAAGACGCATACACGTTGTCCTTCAGGCTTCCCGCATAGGGAACGTACGAATCCACGCCCTCCTCGAAGGAAAGCTTGCCCGCGCCGCCCAGGTCGTATCTCTGCCAGTTTCTCGCGCGGTTGGAACCCTCGCCCCAATATTCTTTCACGTAGTTATTGTTAATCTTCAGTTTCGCCGTGGGGCTTTCGTCGAAGCGGGCAAAATAGCGCCCCAGCATGAGGAAATCCGCGCCCATGGCCAGCGCCAGCGTCATGTGGTAATCGTGAACAATGCCGCCGTCAGAGCAGATGGGAATGTAAATTCCCGTTTTCTTCATGTATTCGTCCCTGGCTTTAGCGACTTCGATGACAGCCGTGGCCTGCCCGCGGCCGATGCCCTTCTGCTCGCGGGTAATGCAGATGGAACCGCCGCCGATGCCGATTTTGATAAAGTCGGCGCCGCAGTCTGCCAGGAAGTCGAATCCTTCCTTATCTACGACATTCCCTGCGCCCACCTTTACCGTATCGCCATAGTTGTCGCGAATCCACTGAATGGCTATCTTCTGCCACTCAGAAAAGCCCTCGGAAGAATCCAGGCATAGGATGTCCACGCCCGCATCCACCAGCGCCGGCACCCGCTGCGCGTAGTCCCGCGTGTTGATGCCTGCACCCACGACGTAACGCTTGTCCTTATCCAAAAGTTCCAGCGGATGATTTTTGTGCGAATCGTAGTCCTTGCGGAACACGAAGTGCGTCAACCGCCCGTTAGCGTCGATGATGGGCAGCGCATTCAGCTTGTGTTCCCACAGCAGGTCGTTAGCTTCCGACAGCGTTACGCCCTCCTGCGCGTAAAGCAGATCCGCAAAGGGAGTCATAAATTCCGATACCTTTGTATCTAACGACATGCGCGACAGTCGGTAATCGCGGCTGGTTACCAAACCCAGAATCTTTCCGTCCGCCGTGCCGTCGTCGGTTACGGCCACTGTGGAATGGCCGCTCTTTTCCTTCAGCGCTAAAATATCGGCCAGCGTCTGATCCGGCCGGATGTTCGAATCGGAGCGCACGAAGCCCGCCTTATTGCTCTTTACCCGCCGAACCATAGCCGCCTCGTTTTCGATGGACTGCGAACCGTAGATGAAGGAAATGCCGCCCTCCCGGGCAAGCGCCACCGCCATCTTCTCGCCGGAAACCGCCTGCATGATGGCCGAAACCATCGGAATGTTCATCGTAATCGCCGGCTCCTCTCCCACCCTGTACTTGGTAACCGGCGTCTTCAGGCTGACGTTTTCCGGACGGCACTCCGTGCTGGAATACCCGGGAACCAGCAGATACTCGCTGAAGGTGCGGGAAGGTTCGTCGAAATAAAAAGCCATTTGTTGTCCTCCTTGCTCAATGCAATCCAATGTGTTTTAATCCAAAACGTTCAGATATTCTTCCAATGTGATTTGTTCCTGATGAATATACGCCGCGGCCTCCGTACCTACGTAGCGGATGTGCCACGGCTCGTACTGATACCCGGTGATTTCCTCCTTGCCCAGCGGAAAGCGGATGATAAAGCCGTACTCGTGGCAGTGCTCTGCAAGCCACCTTCCTTCTTCTGTATCGGCGTAATCCGTCGTCAGCTGGTAATTGACGCTGGGCGAAGAGACATCCGTGCATAAGCCCGTCTGATGCTCGCTCTGCCCAGGCCTTGCGCTGAAGGTATTCGCCTCAGCCTCGCCGTGCTTTTCCACGTAATTGTTCCACAGCACCGACTGAAAGCCGTAAGAGCGATACGCCGTCGTAATAACGATTTCATGGCCTTCTACCGCCGCAGCCTCCGACAGCTGATGGAAGTGCTCTGCTGCCTCTTTTCGCATATACCTGGCTGCAGCGTCGCGGTCAGCTGCAAAATATTTGATATCGGCCAGATCATCCGGCTTGTACGTATCGTCCAGCGGATGCGTCTTATTCACCAGCAGCAGATACGGATCGTCGGGATCAATTTCGGGCTTGCTCAACCGCCCGGCCTCCGCGTTGCTTCCATCGGCATCGCTGCCGTTGGCGCCGCTTTGCGCCCCGTCAGCCCCATCTGAAGCTGTGTCCCCTTCGGCTTCGCCATCCGCAGGCTCGCCTGCCAGTTCACCGCTATCGCCCATATCTTTTGCAGCATCTGTGCTGCCGCATCCGGCAAGCGGTGCGCAAACCAATAAACCCGCGAGCGCCAATGCCCACAACCGCCGTAAAACGCCGCTTTCACAGCCCCCAGGGCGGCATAGGTTCTCTTTTATTTTCATGCGTAAACTCCTTCTCCTCTTCCCATTTCGTCCTGTGCCAGGACAAATCCCCACTGCTTTTGTTCTGCGTCGGAACCGGGACAGCGGCCGACGCCTTCGTCTGCCCCCAGACACTTTTGCAAAGCGTCTGATCTTCCTTCCTGCAAACAGAAAAATTATATATTATTGTATTACAAAATTCATTCCGCTTCAAGGAAAAACACTGGATTTGCCGATTTTTTTCCGCAAGCCGGCAGTTGAATCGCCGCGTGCGTTGGTGTACAATAAAAAATGAGAACTGTCTCCCATAATTACCAAAGAGCAAAGCTATGACTGGAAAGGAAATGAACAATGAAAACCATCGGCATCATCGGCGGCATGGGCCCTCTGGCCACCGCTGACTTGTATAAGAAAATCACCGTCAACACTGCAGCGGACAGCGATCAGCAGCAAATTCACATCGTCATCGACAGCAATACGGCCATCCCCGACCGCACCAGGGCCATCATCGCCGGCGGCGAAGACCCGGTCGCACAGATGACAGCTTCCATAAAGCGGCTTGCCCAGTGCGGAGCGGATTTCCTTATCATGCCCTGCAACACCGCGCATTACTTCTACGACCGCCTTTGCGCCGTTTCTCCTGTGCCGATTTTAAATATGCTGGCCGCCACAGTCGCCCACATCCGCGACACCTTTGGCCCTGGAAAGACCGTAGGGCTTTTAGCCACCGACGGCACCATTCAATCAGGCATCTACGATACCTATTTGAAGGAGGCCGGCATGAACGTGGTAAAACCGGCAACAACACAGGCCAAAGTCATGGAGTTTATCTACGACGGCATTAAAAAGAACAACCTGTCCATCGGCATCGACGGCCTGATGGCTGCTGCCGACGAAATGCAGGCCATGGGCGCTGATCTGTTTATTCTGGGCTGCACGGAACTTTCCGCCGCCACCGACTATTACAACTTCGACGACCGCTTCGTCGACCCGCTTCTGGTTTTAGCGAAAAAGAGCATTGTAGAAGCAGGCGCACAGGTAAAATAAAAAACCGGTAAACGCCGGCTGTCGCGCCGCGTCGAAACCGGCATGCATATCGGAAAGGGCTGTGCTATCTGCACAGCCCTTTTTGTATTTTATATTGTAAGAAGCCTGCCGAGGCAAGGAAGATGACAAAATAAAAACGCTCAAACCAAGTATTTTGAACGCTCTCCTGTGTCGCAGCCGGGGTTTGGAAACAGTAGGGCGACTACTGTTTCTTCCCGTCCGCTCAGCATATATACATTTATGGGAAATATACGACACTATCTGAAAGATACCACGATTTTGCTTCTGCGTAAAGCGTTCTGTCCCACTTTTGAAACAGAAAATATTTTCGGGATTCCTTCTTGCTTTTTTAAACCGAAAAAGGATTTACACTTTATTTTTGAAAGCGCCAAAATTCCATTGATTTTTGTCCTCTCAGAATTTATAATAGCCATGTGATGGAGTTTACCACTATATTGTGAAATCTTTGTCGATATTTTGCGATAAAAACAGGATCTCAGACGATATCGGATTTTATCAGGCAGCAAGTAGACAGGAGAACAGAATTATGGATGAAATAGATAAGACCCTCGTTGAGTTATTGCAGAAAAATGCCCGCATGCAGCTGAAGCAGCTGGCGCCTCACGTGTATCTGTCGCCACCGGCAGTGGCTGCCCGCATCGAAAAATTAGAACAGACCGGGGTGATTACCGGCTATCACGCCGCCGTCAACCCGGATAAGCTGGGCTATCCGCTCATGGCTTTCATCGAGTTGACGATGGAGCCGGAAATGAAAACGGAATTTTATGAGTTTATCCAGCGTGCGAAAAATGTAACCGAATGCTACCACGTGGCCGGCGCCTATTCCATGCTGATTAAGACGATCTATCGTTCCCCCACAGAGTTAAACAATTTCGTAGGCTCGCTCCAGCGTTTTGGCAAAACCCAGACGCAGATCGTATTTTCCACCGTGGTCGAGCCCCGCGGAATCATATAACGCCTGCTGCCGTTTTTACGCAGCGGCGTTTTCTTTTTGCCGTTCTTTTTCCTCCTGCCGGTCGTTCCACACGCACCAGGCGGTTACGCTGATAATTACCAGCAGCCCGCCCACCAGTGCAAAGGC
The DNA here is from genome assembly GCA_949740445.1 of uncultured Peptostreptococcaceae bacterium. GTDB lineage: Bacteria > Bacillota > Clostridia > Peptostreptococcales > Anaerovoracaceae > RGIG446. The sequence continues at coordinate 6,497 of CATJIF010000072.1, forward strand.
ACCTGGCATCTCCTTCGTTGCCAGAAATACCCACACCGGGTTTAAAAGCGGCTCGATGATGCCGACCAGGTTGCAGGTCAGCGCCGAGCAGCGGCGCATCGCCATGCTGAGCAAAATGTAGGGGATTCCTACCTGTGCAATTCCCAGCGCTAAAATGCATCCGACTGCCGCAGGCGTAATCTCCGGCCTTTGGAACAGCAACACGGGAAGGCCGATAAGCCCTGTCAGCAGATGCCCGAGCATCAGCCCGGTGTAGCGCACTTCCTCCTCGATTTCCCCCACGGCAACGTACAGCGCTGCCAGCGCCAGTCCCGATAAGATGGCCAGCAGGTTTCCCACCGTGCCGTCCACGGACAACTGGTCGAAGAAAAACAGCGCGATGCCGCAAAAGGTAACGGCCACCACCAGGACATCCGCCTTTTTCAATTTCTGATGAAGAAACAGCACGCTCAGCAGCAGGATAAATACCGGCGATATGTATTGCAATACGATGGCATTGGCCGCTGTCGTCATTTTGTTGGCCGCTACAAACAGCGTCAACGTGGTTCCCATAAACAGCGCCGTGATAAACGCCGGTTTTTCCAGGCGGAACCGCCACCCCCGCGCTTTGATAAAGCAGAACATCATGGCGGATGCCACAAATCCCCGGCTTGCGGAAATCGCAAGCGCCGGCCACGGAACCATCTTAATCAGCAAACCTCCTGTACTGAACAGCAGCGCCGCTATCAGTACCTGTACGATTGCCACTTTCTTTGCGCCGCTCTCTGTCTGTCCTTTGCGCATTTCTTTCTCCCTTCTGCACGCGTGCTTTTGTGCACCCGCTTCTGCACGGCTTCTTTGTATCGCTTTGCCCACTCTTATACGCTCTTCCTTGCATAAAAAACAGGCCGCACCCGCTGCAAAAGCGCAGCAGGCACAGCCTATTATACCTCGATCAAAACAGAGCTTGCAATTCTGTCTTACAGGCAGATCTACAAATTCTGCGCCACAGACAAACCGCTGGGAATTACATCATTCCCATGCCGCCGCCCATTCCACCGCCCATCGGTACGGCGGGCTCGTTGGATTTTACCTCCACGATGCCAGCCTCTGTGGTCAGAAGCAGAGCGGAGGCGGATGCAGCATTCTGCAAAGCGGATCTCGTTACCTTGGCAGGGTCGACGATACCAGCCTTAATCATATCCACATACTGCTCGGTCGCAGCGTTGAAGCCCACACCCTTCTTGGAGCTCTTTACCTTGGCGATGATGACAGAGCCTTCCAGGCCTGCGTTTTCTGCAATCTGGCGGACCGGTTCTTCCAGAGCTCTCTCGATGATGGCAGCGCCAGTCTTGATGTCGCCTGCCAGGCTCTTTACATACTTGGAAACCGCCGGAATCGCATTGGCCAGCGCAACGCCGCCGCCGGGCACGATGCCTTCTTCTACCGCAGCTCTCGTCGCGTTCAGCGCATCTTCAATTCTCAGCTTTCTCTCCTTCAGCTCGGTTTCTGTGGCAGCACCCACCTGGATTACAGCCACGCCGCCGGCCAGCTTCGCCAGGCGTTCCTGCAGTTTTTCTCTGTCGAAGTCGGATGTCGTATCCTCTAACTGCGTCTTAATCTGTCCCACTCTGGCCTTGATTTCTTCGCTTGCGCCTGCACCGTCTACGATTACGGTGTTGTCCTTCGTTACCTTAACGGTATTGGCGCGGCCCAGCATATCAATGGTCGCTTCCTTCAGCGCATAGCCCAGCTCTTCGGAAATCACCTTGCCTCCGGTGAGGACAGCGATGTCCTGCAGCATTTCCTTTCTTCTGTCGCCAAAGCCCGGAGCCTTTACAACGACACAGTCGAAGGTGCCTCTCAGCTTGTTGACGATAATGGTGGACAGCGCTTCGCCCTCCATATCTTCGCAGATGATAAGCAACTTCTTGCCCTGCTGCACAATCTGCTCTAAAATGGGCAGAAGTTCCTGGATGTTGCTGATTTTCTTATCGGTAATCAGGATGTAAGGATCGCTCATAACAGCTTCCATCTTGTCGGTATCGGTTACCATGTAAGCGGACAGGTAGCCTCTGTCGAACTGCATACCTTCCACTACCTCCAGCGTCGTTCCCATGGATTTGGATTCTTCTACGGTAATGACGCCTTCGTTGCCGACCTTTTCCATCGCCTCTGCAATCAGCTGGCCAATTTCTTCATCGGAAGCCGAAACGGAAGCAACCTGTGCGATGGCTTCTTTGGATTCTACCTTTACAGCGTTCTGGCGGATTTCCTCTACGGCGATATCCACAGCGCCCTGGATGCCTTTCTTCAGAATCATGGGGTTGGCACCGGCAGCAACATTCTTAAAGCCTTCTCTGATGATGCTCTGCGCCAGCAGCGTAGCTGTGGTCGTACCGTCGCCTGCCACGTCGTTGGTCTTGGTTGCAACTTCCTTTACCAGCTGCGCACCCATATTTTCGTAGCCATCCTCCAGCTCGATTTCGCGGGCGATGGTAACGCCGTCGTTGGTGATCAGCGGAGAACCGTACTTCTTTTCGATCAGGACGTTTCTGCCCTTGGGGCCCAGCGTAATTTTAACGGTATCGGCCAGCTGATCTACACCTGCCTGTAATTTTCTTCTGGCTTCTTCGCCATAGTTGATTTCCTTAGCCATGATGTTCTACCCTCTTTCCTCTTTATTTCACAACTGCTAAAATATCCTTCTGCGATACGATCAGATATTCTTCTCCGTCGTACTTAACCTCGGTGCCCGCATATTTGGAAAAGATAACGCGATCCCCCTCGGCGACTTCCATTTTATTTTCTTCCGTTCCCGGGCCTACGGCCAGAACCTCGGCCAGCTGGGGCTGTTCTTTGGCGCTTCCCGGAAGAACGATACCGCTCTTGGTTTTTTCTTCGGCTTCCATCCTCTTGAGGACAACTCGGTCTGCTAATGGTTTGATATTCATGTTGCATTCTCCTTTCAAACAAAATTTGTATGTTTGCATTTTATATTTCCGTCGGAATTTGTTAGCACTCATAACAAGTGAGTGCTAACACTTATTAAATATATCACACCTGCCGGCGATGTCAATAGCTTTCCCAAAAAAATTCACAATTATTTCAGGCTTTTCACTTCTACATGGACTGCGCTGACGTGAAACGCTGTCATGCGCTCCATTTCCGCTAAAATACAGCTCTGTGCCCGGCGCGCCGTCTCGATCAGCGGCGCCCGGTATGCCGCGCAGAGGACCACCCAAAGCGTCAGCTCCGCTGCCTCGTTACTCTCGACGCGAACCCCGCTGACAGCAGCGACCCCCTCTACGGCAAGCCCTGCCTGTTCCACGATATCGCACAGCGCCCGGTCGCTGATGATATAGTCGCCCAGATAGCTGTACGTCGGCCGCACCACGGTTTTTTCACCAGCGCCCTTGCCGCTGCTCCAGTTTTTGATCATGCGGATGGGATAGAGCATATATCCGGAAAACTGCCGCTTCAGCTGCATGGTCGGCGCCGGGATAATGTGGCGCCCCAGCTGGCTGCGCTGGCGGCTTGCGATCTCCCTCTCCTCCGGCGTTGTGATTTCTTCAATGTATATGATCTGCTCCGGCTGCGGCAGCGAAAGCCGTTCGCATATCCGCAGGATCATCTCATCCGAGGTTCCCAAAATTAAAATTTTCTCAGGGGCCCTGCGCTCTATGGCCCCTGCCACCTGTTCCCGGTGCTCCTGCGCCGTAAACAGCGCCGTTTTTACGGCTCCGATCTTCGTTGCCTGGCGCTTGGCGGATGTTCCCGCTGCCACGCGGCTGTCGCAGATGAACAGCCCGTCGTCGATCAGTGCATCGAACCCCCGTTGACGACACAGGGAAATCGCCTGATAGCTTTTTCCCGTTCCGCTTCTTCCCGATAATCCGTAGGTTTTCATCGCTGTGCTACCGCCGTTTCTTCTTTCTTCCGCCAAAGAGGCATCCTGTCGAATTTCCTTCGCCTGCCGGTTTTGATTTCCCGCTCCCGCCGCAATTTTCCTGTTCTTGGGCGAAACTCGCTGCCTTGCCGACATATTTTACTTGTTATTTCAGATAGTAAATGCTATAATACAATTGCTTGTTTAACACACTATAATTAAGGAGGTAATTCAGATGGCTTATGTAATTAAAGATAGCTGCATCAGCTGCGGCGCTTGCGCTGCCGAATGTCCTGTAGACGCAATCAGCGAAGGTGCTGATAGATACGTCATCGACGCCGGAAAGTGCATCGACTGCGGTTCCTGCGCTGGCGCATGCCCGGTTGGCGCTCCTGTAGAAGGCTAATTCACAGGTGTTGCCGTCCGAAACGATACAGAGGACATAAATAACCGTTTCAGCAACTGAAACGGTTATTTTTATGCCATCTTTTATTTTTTAACTATTTTTTTCTGCCGTTTCAGTCGTCTCTGTGATTGATGTGATAAGCCAGCGACTGCAGGCTGTCGCTGAGGTGCACATTTTCTAAGGCCACATCGTCGCTGATGGTTAAATCCATCGGCGCAAAGTTCCAAATCCCTCTGACCTTTCCTAAAATCAGTTTATCGGCCACTTCCTGGGCACTGCCTTTATTCGTGCAGATGATGCCGATGTCGATGGAATTTTGCTCCAGGTATTCGTCCAGCAGGCTGTAGTCCATCACCTCGATGTCGTTGATCCGCAGGCCCACGAGCCGGGGATTGACATCGAACATGCCACAGACGATAAATCCCGCTTTGTAGTAGTGCGTATAATTTGCCAGTGCCTGTCCCAGATTTCCGCAGCCGATGATGACCATTTTATATGTTTGGTCCAGTCCTAAAATCTTGCTGATCTCCACGTGCAGCGCTTTTACATTATATCCGTAGCCCTGTTGCCCAAATCCTCCGAAATTGTTTAGATCCTGCCGGATCTGGGAGGCCGTATACCCGATCAGGCCGCTCAGCTCGTTGGAGGATATGCGATCCACATCTTTTTTGATCAGCTCCTCCAGATACCGCAGGTATCTGGGCAGTCGTTTGATTACGGCTTTTGATATTTTTCCGCTTTCTTTCATAATCTATGCTCCTGCTCTGCCCTTGCGTCCCTGCGCTGTTTTACAGCACATTTTACACTTAGCACAATAATTATACTATTCTGCCTCTGGATATGCAAGAAAAAAAATGTTAAGATATTAACATGCGGAATGCTGCTGCATTCCCCGATTTCTTTTGCAACTATAACGGAGGACCTTACCGATGATTTTATTATCCGCAACCAACCTGACAAAGATGTACGGCATCACCCCGATCTTAACGGGCGTATCCTTTCACATCAATCAAGGCGACCGCATCGGCATCGTGGGCATCAACGGTGCCGGCAAGTCCACGCTTCTAAATATACTCACCGGAACGCTGCACTGCGACGAAGGCGATTTCTTTCTCGCATCCGACACGGCTGTCGGCTATCTGAAACAGCGCGACAATTTCGAAGGCACTGGCACGGTTTACGAAGAAATGCTGCATATTTTCCGCCCGCTGATTCAAATGGAAGAAGAGATGGAGCAGCTCTCGGCGCAGATTGCCCACCTGTCGGAATCCCTGCCTGCCGGCGGGGCAGCAAAAGCTGACGCAGACGACCCAAATGCCCTGCCGCCGGAGGTTTCGCGCCTGCTTTCCCGCTACGACGCCATGACGGCGGAGTTTACCAACCGGGGCGGCTACAGCTATAAAAGCGAAATCAACGGCATTCTCAGCAGCATGGCATTTACCCCCGAGTCCTACGACAAACCGGTGGCTCTCCTGTCCGGCGGCGAACGCACGCGGCTTGCCCTGGCGGCCCTTCTTTTAAAAAAGCCGGATCTCCTGCTTTTGGACGAGCCCACCAACCACCTGGATATCGGCACACTGAAATGGTTGGAGCAATATCTGAAATCCTATGCCGGAACCATCGTCTTAATTTCTCACGACCGGTATTTTTTAGACCAGACCGTCAACCGCATCTTCGAAATCGAAGCCCACAAGCTGACCTGCTATGACGGCAATTACACGCAATTCACAGAAAAGAAAAAGCAGCTGACCGCCGATGCCCTGCGCAAATACGAAGCCCAGCAGCAGGAAATCCGCCGGCAGGAGGATATCATACGCCGCTTTAAGGAGCGCGGCACGGAAAAGCTGGCTAAGCGGGCGCAATCCCGCGAAAAGCGTCTCAGCCACATCGAGGTGCTCGAACGCCCCCAGACCCCGTCCGCCAAGTTGAAGCTCCGCTTTAAAGAATCCTTTGTCTCCGGCACCGACGTTCTGTTTGGCGAGGATTTGTCGAAAAGCTTTTCCGACGGCTCCAGCCTCCGGCGCCTGTTTTCCGGTGTCAGCTTCGATATCAAGCGCGGCGACCGCATCTGCATGGTCGGCCCCAACGGCGTAGGCAAAACCTCGCTTTTAAAGATCATCCTCGGCCAGCTGTCCGCAGACAGCGGCCACATCCGCGTGGGGCACAACGTAACCTTCGGCTACTACGATCAGGAGCAGCAGCTTTTAAGCGCTGGAAATACCGTTCTGGAGGAGCTCCACAGCACCTACCGACTCTATAACGAAACGGAACTGCGTTCTCTTCTGGGGCGCTTTCTCTTCCGCGGCGAAGATGTGTTTAAAATGGTAGGCGATTTATCCGGCGGAGAAAAGGCACGGCTGTCGCTTCTAAAAATTATGATGTCCGGCGCCAACTGCCTGCTGATGGACGAACCCACCAACCATCTGGATATCGCTTCGAAAGAAGTGTTTGAAGATGCGCTTTTGGATTTTCCGGGAACGCTTTTGGTAATTTCCCACGACCGCTATTTCCTCAATAAAATCCCTACGAAAATCTTCGAGCTGTCGGAACGCGGCCTGATGCTCTATACCGGCGGTTACGACTATTATCTGGAAAAGAAAGAATCTATCGCCTCCGGGCGCAGCTACCTGTCGGACCTTTCCCGCCAGTCCGCCTCTGCCCGCACTCCGGACTTTGGCAGCGTGCAGGCCGGTGCGGTACGGCAAGCACCGCTTTCGGAACGCAGGCCCGCGCAAAAGCCCTCTGCAGCGACATCCAGCGCCCCTTCGGCATCCGATCCCGCGACGCAATCCGACGGCCTGTCTCAGAAAGAGCAGCGCCTGCTTTCCCGGCAGATGGCAAAGGAACAGCAGACCCAGCGCCGGCGCAATGAGCGGCAGATGGCAAAGGCCGAAGAGGATATCGCCGCACTGGAAGAACGCATCGCAGAGCTGGAGGCGCAGCTCTGCCTCGAAGAAATCTATACGGATTTTCAGAAGTCCTCGCAGATCAGCGAAGAGCTGTCTCAGGCAAAGGAACATTTAGAGACGGTTTACGAGCAGTGGCTGGCACTTCAGGATACCTTAAACGCCGATGCTCCTGTAAATCCGTAATAAATTCTTCTTTTTTGGAGTTTCGAAAAAAATATCTCTGGAAATCCTGCATTTTCCCTATTTTAATAGATTTTCCGTCAAAGAAGGCCTATTCTTTCCTATAAAAATGCACCGACGCGCCAAACTTTTTTTGAAATATTAGTTGCACGCAGAGGGAGTCATGCTTATAATAGGTTTTGCAATATAGTTGCTATACTGACGGAGGTACATTATGGTATTTGATAAAATCAGAGAGATTATCCTGGAACAGCTGGGACGCGAAGACGAAGACATCACGATGGAAACTCATTTGATGAAAGACCTGGAGGCGGACTCTCTCGATGCAGTGGAGATCATCATGGCGATTGAAGATGAGTACGAAATCGAAATCCCCGATGAAGTCGCCGAAAAATTCCAGACAGTCGGCGATCTGGTTCACTATGTAGAAGACAAAACCAACGACTAAAATAGAGCTTTGCGCTCTTTCGTACATCGCATCGGAAAAGACCACAGCAACCGTTTATTTCTGCTATGGTCTTTTTTTCATTTCTATTTTTCCATTCTATATCCGTGCCGCAGCGTTGCGCATCCTGTCGATTTTTGTCGATGGATTTTAATAATTTTCTTTTATTTCTATTTTTTTACTGTTATATATTGTATTTTTTCGCTCCTGCCTATATACTATATCTATTCTCGTTTGTCCCTCGTTTTATCCCATTTACCTGTTTGCGGAAAGGAGCCCCTATGCCGTTACTTACCGTTTTTTATTCCCTGTGCTTTGGCCTTGCCGCCGGCATTTCCGCCGCAGCGGCCTGGCGCTTTCTCCCAGCTCGATGGCTTTGGAGCGACGCATCCCGGCACCTCCGCCATCCGCACGCCCTGCGTTTTTGGAGCCCGTTCTGGCTCTCTGCCGCTTCCGTTTTTTTTATCGTACTTTTTCTTCTCCTTATGCAGCAGGCGTCGCTCTGCCCGCACGCCACGCTCTGCGCTGTCTTTCCTGCGCCGTGGCACCATCTGCAATCCCCCGCTGTAGCGGTTTCGCAAACGGCGCTGCCGCTGTGTTCTGTTCTGTGGAGCCTTCTGCTTTTATGGCTGCTGCTTCAAAGCTCTGCTGCCGATGTATATTACCGCCTGCTGCCCGACCAGTGGACCGCCGGCATCGCCCTGTTAGGCCTGGTGCGCCTTCTTTTGTTGTTTTTCTCCGGTCGCTTCGGCTGCTTTGGCTGGCCTGACTGGCCTATCCTGTCAGCCTCCGCTGTGCTCCAGCTATTGCTGCCGACGCTGATGGCCCTGCAGCTGGGGCTTTTCTGCTGCGCGCTTCTCTACGCCCTTCCGCTGATGGTTCGCGGCACGCCCGCCATCGGCTTCGGCGATGTCAAGCTGCTGCTCGCACTGGCCGCCGCCTTTCCTCCAGCCATCGCTTTGCGGCTGTTTCTCATCTCCTCGCTTCTCAGCGGCACCACGGCCATCGCCTTGCTCTTCGTGCACCGCCTTAAGCCGAAAGATGGCCTTCCCTTCGCTCCCTTTCTCGCCGCTGCTGCGCTGTGGGTTTTTCTCTTCTAAACCTGCGGTTCTTCATCGCTGCCTTTCTGTTCATTTGTTCAAAAAAATAGAACCCGAAGCGCTCCGGGTTCTATTTTTTATTTTTATCTCTGATTGCTTGCGTTCAGCACATTCTTAATCTTGTGCTGCACCATGGATTTGATGGCTGTTCTCGCCGGGCCGAGGTACTTTCTCGGGTCGAATTCCGCCGGCTGCTCGATAAAGAAGCGGCGGATCTCCGCTGTCATAGCAAGACGCAAATCGGTATCAATATTCACTTTACATACGCCGTGCTTTACTGCCTCTAAGATCATATCCTCTGGAACGCCCTGGGCGCCGGGAATGTTGCCGCCGAATTCATTGCAACGGGCTACAAATTCCGGCAGGACTGTCGATGCTCCATGAAGAACCAGTGGCGTGTCGGGAATCAGCTTGTGGATTTCCTTCAGTCGTTCGAAATCCAGGTACGGGTCGCCCTTAAACTTATATGCGCCATGGCTGGTGCCAATCGCCACCGCCAGGGAATCCACACCGGTCTTTTCTACAAATTCTGCCGCTTCTTCCGGAACGGTAAAGGTCGCTGATCTGGCGTCGACCTTGATATTATCTTCTACACCGGCCAGCTTGCCAAGCTCTGCCTCTACGACCACACCATGAGCGTGGGCATATTCGACTACCTGCTTTGTCAGGGCGATGTTTTCTGCAAATTCGTGCTTCGAGCCGTCGATCATAACCGAGCTGAAGCCATCGTCCACGCATTTCTTACAGATCTCAAAATCTTCGCCGTGATCCAGATGCAGCACGATATCCAGTCCCGTATCTGCAATCGCCGCTTCGACTAACTTTACCAGGTAAACAGGTCTTGCGTACTTTCTTGCACCTGCGGAAACCTGCAGAATCAGCGGCGCGTTTTCCTCCTTTGCGGCATCTACAATGCCCTGGATGATTTCCATGTTGTTTACATTGAACGCGCCTACGGCGTAATCGTTCTTCAGCGCCTTCGCAAACATTTCTTTCGATGTTACTAAGCCCATGTTCGTTCCCTCCCGTGTATTTTATCGCGGCAGCTCTCTACGACAAATGCGGCAAAGGCTGCCAACTGTGTTAGCTATAGTATACCGTAACCCGGAGAAAATTTCCACGTTTATTTTTCGACGGACGAAAAAGCCGACAGCAGCGGGCCAGCGTTCTGCAGCAGTGGCCCGGCATTTTGTAACAGCGCACCCGCGTTTTGCAGCAGCCCATCCGGCGCTGTAAACTGCTTTGCCGCCTGTGCTGCCCCGGATAACGCCTCTAATTTTTTCTGCGATTTTGTATCTGCCAGAAACGCCTTGGCTACTTCGATGGATTCGCTCAGCCGTTCCACCGTTCCGCCGCGGTCCAGCTCCGTCCGGTTTAGCTGGCGCAGGTGATTGACCTTATCCAATGCATCGGTCATTGTGCGCATGCGGTCCAGCATCAGCTCCATGCGAAACGTATCGAAATATTCCGGTATCATTGAAGAAAGCCTCGGCAGCGCCGGAGGCCGCCATATGTAAGGGGTCTTCCGCCCTCTGTCCGACAGAGCGAATACGAGTACCAACAACCACAGAGGATTCATTTTGCCTCCTTTCCCGCGAATCGGCCGTCAAAGCGGTATCCGATTCTGCCGTATCGCTCTATTATATGAAACCTTTCTTCCGGCTGTGCATATAAATAAACAACGAAACTAATAGAAACGAGGAATTGTTCCATGAGCAAGTATATTGATGAACAGCGATTGATGGATCTGGCCGAACAGGTTGGCCTTGCCAGCGACAGCGCACAAAAAAGCAACCCTGCCGGTTCTGCTGGCGCGACATCTTCCGATCCCCGCCGGTTTTCTTCTGCGCGTGGCTTTGATTACAACGCTGCCGGAAATGACCGCGACAGAAAACAGGCCCTGGCCCGTGCGGAAGCTGCTGCCGAAGCCATGAAAGGCAAAAGCGAAGAGGAAATCCTCGCAGAAATCATGCGCCTGAAATCCAAGCTGCTGAAAAACCCCGGCGCCTATCAAAAGCAGCTGCAAGCCGTCAAGTCCCTGCGGGGTATGATGAATCCGAAGCAGCAGCAGCGACTGGACCGCGTTCTCAAGCTGCTGGACGATTAGCCAGTAAAAGAGTTAGCATGCCTTTTCCTGCATCTGCAGCGGCAGGCCCGGATGCGCATCCAGCGTAAAATCGTTTATCATTCCCGCCTGGTATTTATAGTACGCAGCGCAGGCGATCATCGCCCCGTTATCCGTGCACAATATGGGCGGCGGACAGTACATTGCAATGTCGCGTTCCCGGCACGCCTGCCCCAAAAGCTCGCGCAGCCGGGAATTTGCTGCCACACCGCCGGCGACTACAATGCGCTTCTGACGGCGGCTAACCGCCGCCGTCATAGTCTTTGCGACAATTACCTCCATCACCGCCTGCTGAAAGCTGGCCGCCACATCGGCCTCGCAGACGGACAGGCCCTTTTGCCTTTTGCCATTTAGATAATTCAGCACGCCAGTCTTAATGCCGCTGAAGCTGAAATCCAGGCTGTCCTTTTCCAGATAGACTCTGGGAAACTCGATGGCCTGCGGGTTTCCCTTCTTTGCCAGCGCATCGATCAGGGGGCCGCCGGGATATCCAAGGCCCAAAACCCGTGCCACTTTATCGAAGGCTTCGCCCACCGCATCGTCTCTGGTCTGCCCCAGCACCTCAAAGCGGTTATACTCCTTTACATCTATAATGTGCGTATGCCCGCCCGATACCACCAGCGCTAAAAACGGCGGTGCAAGCTCTGGCGAGCTCAGGTAATTGGCGCTGATATGCCCCTGGATATGGTGTACGCCCACCAGTGGCTTGCCTGTGGCAAAGGCGACCGCCTTTGCATGGGCCAGACCGATTAAAAGCGCTCCTACAAGTCCCGGCCCGCAGGTAACGCCGATGGCATCCACATCCTCGATGGTAATTCCGGCCGCATCCAGCGCCTGCTGATACACGCTGCCGATATTCTGCAGATGATGGCGCGATGCGATCTCCGGAACCACCCCGCCAAACACCTTGTGCACATCAATTTGCGACGATATAATATTGGAAAGCACCGTCCGCCCTTCGGCAACAACGGCAACCGCCGTTTCATCGCAGCTGCTTTCAATGCCCATCGTAATGAATTGTCCGTCTTTCATAGTTTACCTCATATTGAGAAAATGGTTGTCCAGGCCGAAAATGCAGCGAGAATCCGCCGTCATATGCCTGCAATTTTCGCAGGATTGATAATCGCTCATGTTGAACATGCTGGCATCGCTTCGCCCGGAAAACCGGCTGCAATGCGATGCAGAGACATTCATTCCCTCGTTTCTGTCGTCGTAATAATCGCGGTCGTAATATCCTTTCACGCGCTCCACTTCCTTTCTGCATACAGTCGCCGCCCATTGCTTTGCGGCCTGCTTTAGTATTTATGGAACGCAGCTGTTTTATGCGCAGGCGATTGATTTCCTGCGTCAGCTTTTACCTGTCCTTCGCACTGCACGCCGGCATTTTTTGAAATGCCGCGCACTCAAAGCGTTTTCGCCTGGCAAAGCTCTTCCACCCGACGCCACATAATCAATGCGTCTTCGCCGTTATCGGCATAGTAGCCCCTGCGTCGGCCGGCTTCGCAAAATCCAAAGCTTCGATACAGGTTCTGTGCCGGTTCGTTGGAAACCCGCACCTCCAGCGTAAATGCCCCGATGGCAAACTCCTCTTCGCAGATAGTAAATAAACGGCTTAAAAGCAGTTTGCCGATGCCGCAGCGCCGGTAATCCGGACTGACCGCCACATTCGTAATATGCCCCTCATCCAGCACCAGCCAGATGCCCGCATAGCCGATGATCTCTCCTGCTTCTGTCTGCGCTGCCAGATAATATGCCAAGGGATTTTTCAGATCCTCCGCAAAGGAGGGCTCGCTCCAGGGGTCGGAAAAGCACCGCGCATCCAGCCTTGCCATCACAGGCGCATCGGCTTTTCCCGCTCTTCGCAGGGTAATTCTCCGTCCATCTGCAAGATGTCCGCTCCCCGTTTCTTCCAATCGTCTATTTACAATATTCTCTGCCATTCCTCATCCTTTGCTGGTTTCGCCATCATTGCGCCATATTCCACTCTATATCGGCAGCAGCATTCGTGCTCCGGTCAACAGGCGCCCTGCACCGCTCTGCCGCTGTTTGTTGCGATTGCTCTGCCAATGCACAATACTTCTATCGTTTATCGACAATATGCGTGGAGGTTTTCTCTATTTCGCCGCGCTTTAATATCGTTTGTTTACAATATGCGATATTTCTACATTGCTCCTGCGCCGCAGCACTATCGTTCATCGACGATAGACAAGTTTCGATCCATTCTCTGCTATTTTCCGCCGCTTTCCGCCTGCGCAGCCAGTCCGTTTTGCTTTTCCTCTAACTTCCTCTGCGCCTCTGCCTGGCGCAGATACACTGGCTGGATTTCATCAAACCGCCGCTGCTTTCCTCGAAGAAATAGCTCTCTGCCCAAAAGAGCCACCGAACGCGCATCTTGAAACCGCTGCGCCTCTTCTGCAAATTCCACTGTCACCCCTGTCTGCGCGCGCAGCTCCTCGCCCCACCGCAAAATATCTTCGCCGTAACGCACCAGCCCGTCGCCGAAAAAGCGAACCGCCTTCAGTTCCATCTCCAAATCGAAAATCGCCGTTTTTACCGCCGAAAGGAACGCCTGCAATCCGTAAGCACCATCGGCAACCAGCTGCCGCGGCTGAAATGCATTGGCATTAGCGTTAGCCTCCGCCCCTGCTGCATCCACCGCAGCGCGCTGCCACACATACGCGCCGGCATAAATCTGATCGCGCCTGGCATCGAACACCGGGCAAACGACGATGTTTTCTTCTATTTTATGGTAGGCAAATGACCGCAGCGTCGGTACTGCTGCAACGGGCAGCTGTTTTACCTGCGCAAGCGCCTTGGCAGTCGCCATGCCGATGCGGATTCCGGTAAAAGAACCGGGGCCTTCCGACACCAGAATGCCTGTAATATCGCCCATTGTCGATTCACAATTTGTCAGTAATTGCTGAATCATAGGGATCAGGTGCTGCAGATGGTTCATTGTTTGTTCCGACCTCTGCACCGTTACATTCCCCTGTTCGTCTATCATCGCCACCGAGGCCATCGCTCCGGTGGATTCAATCGCTAAGAGCTTCATGTTCTCTCCCTGTTTCTGTTTTCTCTATTCTTTTTCGCCACGCTGCGCACGTGCGGCTTGCAGGTTTCCCAGCAGTCATTTTGTTGTTTACCATAACATTTATTCTGCAAACTTATAATTTGCGCCCAGAAATGCTACTTTTCTTGCGGTTGCAGCTCGTCAAAGCTCCATGCCCGGTCCTGGGGCAGCATCAGCTCGTACTTTCGCTGGCTTTCCTCCTGTCCATAGGCAATGCGGACAAAAATGCAGTTCGACGGCATGAGATCAGGCACGAGGTCCGCCCATTCCACAATGCAGACGCCGTCTCCAAACAGATATTCCTCGAAGCCGATTTCAAACAGCTCGTCCGGGTCGCCTGTGCGGTAAACATCGAAATGGTACAGGGGCAGCCGCCCCGAATGGTATTCGCAGAGGATTGTAAACGTGGGACTGGTAATCATCTCGCTTACGCCAAGTCCTGCGGCAACCGCTTTTGTCAGCGCTGTCTTTCCCGTACCCAGATCGCCGATCAAGGCCACCACATCACCTGAGCGGAGCTGCTCTGCCAACAGTCTGCCAAAGCGCTGCGTTTCCTGTTCAGCCTGCGCTATCCATTGCAGTTTCATTGATAGTCTCCTTTACTCTCTGTTGCACCGCGATTTTTTCCAATCGCCGGGTGCAGACATTTCATCGGCTCCGCCTTTTTGTCCGAAGAAGCGAGTGCAACACACGAAGCTGATTCGTTGACAAAACGGACAGCGTAGTGAGCACAAGCGAACGTAGAAGCGAAGCGTTGCTAAGCTCTGCTGTCGCTGTCGCTCCGCAATCACTAATCTGCGCGATATCTGTTGCACCGCGGCTCTGCCTTCGTGCTTCGCACTCGGCAATCACCGGGTGCAGACATTATATCACATTTTTTCTGCCACGTCTAACGGGCTCCCATTTCTTCCATTTCCCAGCTGCTTGGCAAATGCTGCATTGTGCTCCAGCTGATAAAATCCGCGCTTTTTGTAAAAGGCAAATGCCGGCACATCGGTTTCTGTCATAAGGAGAATATAAGCCAGACCTAATGCCTTGCAGGCTTTTTCTATCTCTTCTATAAATATAGTACCCACGCCCTGCCCCTGCTTTTTGGTGCTGATGCACAGTTCATCAATACAGTATTCTGTGCCGGAATACCAGTGTTTGATATGCCCCATGGAGATGCCGATCAGCGCCTCCCCCTGGTATAGCCCAAAAGTCAAGGAATTGCTCTGTCCGATTAAATCCTGTATGTATAACCGCAGCTGGTTTTCGTCCGACCAGTCGTCATTCCAGGGTTCTTTCGAAAAAACACCAGCAAAAAGTTCCCGGATGGGAACCGCTGCGCTCTCATCCAACTGCCGGAAGTCGTATGTTGCCGCATCTGTTTCATATTGCCTGATATTCATTTCGCATTTTGCTGCATCCACTTTGTTTCTCCCTGTAGTTCAGACCCGTCTGCCATCGCCTGTCCTGCCCGACATCCCATGCACGTATGCATTCCCACTTCGGTATGCGCCTTTATTTTCTATCAGCTTTACCAGCCATTTTACGTTAGGGGAGCTTTCGAGAAAATTTTTAATGACAACACCTTCGGCCAGGAGGGCATCCGGCCGGTTTTGCTCGTCAAAATCGTCGTCAAATACGGATACGCTCAGCCCTTTGTATAGCTCCACGTCGTTGCCTTCGGAATCATTGACGATGTCCGCCTGCGAAAACAAAATCCTTTCGTATTCGGCCTGTATTTTAGGAAGCTCCCCCGATACCCGGAAATCCGGATACCGGTCTTCCACCCTGATTATAGCAAGATGCGCTTCCCCGTTCAACCTGTTTCCATCACTCCACGCCCCATCTCCCCGGAATGTAAAACGGCGCAGCAGCAAATTTCTTGCCGCCGCACCGTTGATGCTGTCGAAACCATCGACTCTATCAAAGCCATTGCCTTTATCGAAACTATTGACCTTATCAAAGCTGTTGCAGCCATCGCTATCGCGAAACGCTGCAGATGCCGCTAATTGTGCAAAAAACGCGAAATCCGCTTGTAGAGAAAAAACGTAACGACCGCATTGATTCCCGCCTTGATGAGATTAAACGGCAAAATCACAGGCAGAGTCATAGCTGCCACAGCCTCCCGCGGCATGCCCGAATAAATCGGTATAATAATCAGGTTGGCGATGCACATGACCACACTCATCACCACAACGCCGACGCACAGCGCAATCACAGCGCTTTTTCTGCTCTTATCTCTTTGATATATGCTTCCGGCGACAATAGCAAAGGAGCCCGTAGCTGCAATGTGCATGAGAATGCCCCAGATCTGCCCGCTCGCGCTGACCGTTGTTCCCTGGATTACCGAAACGATAACCGTCAGCAATACGCCCGCCGCCGGACCAAAGGCAAACGTTCCGATAAAGATGGGAATATCCGCCGGATCGTACTCCAAAAATGTCGCCGAAGGAAACAGCGGAAAGTGGATTAACAGGACCAAAACAATGGAAATCGCCACCAACATCGCCATCTTCGCCAGCTTTAACGTTTTTTCAGACCGTACCGAACCTTGCACATTCATCGCAAATTCCTCCTTTTTCGGAAATGTCTGCGGCAAACATTGCTCCTGCGGCGCCAAATATTTCGCGTCGTTGGGTTGCTCACCGCGCACCCATAACTAATTGCAGGAATCTGTCAGGAATAACAAACAGACCCTCTGAAATGTCTCAGAGGGTCGTGGCGCTCAAACACAGAAATCAGCGCAGGACCTTTGCCCCGCATCTGGCTTTCGATTCGATGCGTTTCTTTCATCCGGACTGTACCGTCGGTACCGGAATCCAACCGGTTCGGCCTTGCGGCTCGCGGACTCGCAGCCCTTCTCTGCACGAGGAGGCTGATTACCGCCGGTGAGGAATTTCACCTCGCCCTGAAACAGATCATATAACTTACTCAGTATAGCATTTCTTCAGCGCTTGTCAAGAACATTCATAAAAAATCCATTTTTATCCATCTTCCTGGCGCTGCACCTGTCGCAGCACTCGGTACATTTCCGAAGCTTTCAAACTGCGGTTTGCTTTTCAGCGCGCCGTTTCTGCTATGCTAAAAGCGCTGCAGCCAGTGCCTGCAATGCGGCGGTATCGCTTTCCTTGACCGCACCGCGCAGCGTAACTGCCGGCTCGATCAGTTGGATTTCTTTCCAGCCTGTTACGAGGTTCTTCATCGTGCGCGCAGCGGAAGGCGCCCACGAACCGTTTTCTACCAGTGCCACTGTGCGCTTCTGGTAGTTCTTCGCCTGCAAATGATGCAGGAAATCTTCCATAAACGGCATAACCCCGCCGTCGTAGGAGGAGGCCGCAAACACGACTTTTCCGTAACGGAACGCATCTTCCACCGCCTCTGCCATATCGTCGCGCGCCAGATCGGCCATCGCTACCTTTACGCAGCCCTGGTCCAGCAAAATCTGCTTCAGCTGCTGCGCTGCCTGCGCCGTATTTCCATGAATCGACGCGTACGCGATAAACACGCCTTCCGATTCTACGCCGTAGCTGCTCCATATATTGTATTTTTCGATATAATGCGCCAGATTATCCTTTAAGACCGGGCCGTGCAGCGGGCAGATTATTTGAATATCCAAAGCGGCCGCCTTCTTCAAAAGCGCCTGCACCTGTGCGCCGTATTTGCCTACTATGTTGAAGTAGTACCGTCTGGCCTCGCAATCCCAGTCTTCATCGGCATCCAAAGCGCCGAATTTTCCAAATCCGTCAGCGCTGAACAACACCTTGTCGCGACTGTCGTAGGTTACCATAACCTCCGGCCAGTGAACCATCGGCGCCATAAAAAACGTCAGCTGATGCGCGCCCAGCGACAGGCTGTCGCCCTCTTTAACGATCAGCGCCTTGCTGAAATCCGCGGAAATGTACTGCCCCATCATCTGGATAGTCTTTGCGTTCCCCACGATTTGCAGCTGCGGATATGCGCAAAGCAATGCCTGAATGCTTCCGGCATGATCCGGCTCTACGTGGTTGACTACCAGATAATCCGGCATCCTCCCCGCAAGCTCGCGCTGTACATTTGCCAGAAATTCCTCTGTTTTTTGGCCATCCACCGTATCCATAATCGCTATTTTTTCATCTAAAATCATATACGAATTATAGGAAACTCCTTCCGGAATTATATACTGTCCTTCAAATAAATCCAAGTCCCGATCATTTACTCCGATGTAACGGATGTCCTGTGTAACCAACGCCATCTCCTCCTTATCGCACTGATGACAATAGAAATATGTTCCTTAAACATTATCCCATTCTACCATAAAATTGTAAAGATATTTTTGCAAGCAAAAACGCACGCCTTTCTCTGGCATCCGCGGGCGCTTCTAAAAAGGCATATTCCCCGCCGCGCTGTCGCCCATCTGCTAATAAAACTGCGACCGGTACAGCTCAGCGTACAGCCCGCCCTGTTTCATCAAGCTGTCGTGATCGCCCTGTTCGACGATATCGCCCTCCTGCACGACTAAAATATGGTCGGCATTGCGCACCGTAGACAAGCGGTGCGCAATAACAAAGCAGGTTTTATCCGCCATCAGCTGCCGCATGGCCCGCTGGATGTTTTCTTCTGTCTGCGTATCAATATTCGAAGTCGCCTCGTCCATAATCAACATTTTCGAATCCATCAGCATGGCCCTGGCGATGGTAAGCATCTGCTTTTGCCCTTTGGACAGTCCCGAGCCGTCGCCGGTCAGCACAGTATCGTATCCCTTTGGCATGGCCATAATCGCCTCGTGTATGTGCGCCGCCCGGCAGACCTGTTCCACATCCTCCCGCGTCGCATCGGCTTTGCCGTAGGCGATATTTTCGTACACCGTTCCCGTAAACAGCCAGCTGTCCTGAAGCACCATGGTATACGCCCGCCGCAGGCTGCGCCGCGTCAGCTGCGAAATATCCATCCCGTCGATTAGAATGCAGCCGGACCAGGGATCGTAAAAGCGCATCAAAAGGTTGATCAGCGTGGTCTTTCCCGCGCCTGTCGGCCCGACAATCGCCGTCAGGCTTCCCGGCTCTGCGTGAAACGTCAGGTCGGAAATCACCGGCTTGTGCGCCTCGTAGCCAAAGCGCACGTGCTGCATCCGCACATCTCCCCTTACCTCGGTCAGCTCCTTTGCCCCGCGGATATCCGCAGGTTCCGGCGGTTCGTCCATCAGACGGAACACTCTCTCCGATGCCGCAAAGGCCGACTGCAGCTCGCTTAAAATATTTGCTGCTTCGTTGATCGGTCCTGCAAATTTGCGGGAATACAGCACAAAGGAAGATAAATCCCCCAAAGAAATCCGTTGAAACAGGTACAGTACCGCCCCCGTAACGCTGACCAGCGACAGCGATACATTGTTGATCAGATTCATCGAAGGGCCCGTCATGCTGCCGTAATATTCCGCCTGGTAATACGCATCCACCGCCTCCTGATTCTTTTCCGCAAAGCGCCCGATCATGGTCTCTTCCTGCCGGTAGGCGCGTATGGTTTTCTGCCCGCTGACGATTTCTTCCGTAAAGCCGTTCAGCTGCCCCAGGCGCACAGAGCGCTGATGAAACAGCGGCCGGACCTTGCGCGCCATATAGTTGGTAAAGACGACTGCCGCTGGAACGGTAATGAAAAAAATGCTCAGAAGCGGCGGCGCAATGTAAATCATCATGGCAAGCGAACCGAACACGGTAACAAAACTGGTGCAAATCTGCAACAGGTCGTTCGTTAATGAGGCGTTAATCGTATCAATATCATAGGAAATGCGGCTGATGATTTCCCCCGCCTGCGTGCGGTCGAAAAAGCCCGCCGGCAATTCCATCAAGCGCTGGTATACATCGCTGCGCATCTGGAAAATAATTTTCTGACTGAGGCGGATCATCAGGCGGTTTAACAGGTACGCGAGCAGTGCAGACAGGCTGTAGCAGACAAGCATCTGCGCTGCGTTGGAAAAAACGATAGAAAAATCCACATCGCCGGCCCCGCAAATGGCGTCGATGGCGCGGCCGCAGAGCATTGGCCCCACCAGGCTCAACAGGTTTCCGGCCGCAGTCAAAAGCAGCGCAAGTGCAATCATAAGGCGGTAGCGCGCCAGATACCGCCACAGGCGCAGCAGCACACGGCCGCGCGTTTTCCGCAGCTCTGCATCTCTTTGCGGTTTACTCTGCGCCGTCTGCATCCGCCGGCTCTTTTTCTCTGCGGAATCAGGCATGCTCCATCCCTCCCATCTGCGACTGGCTGATCTTTCGATAGCTTTGGCAGGTATTCAACAGCAGCTCGTGCGTTCCGCATCCGATTACTCTTCCCGCCTGCAAAACGATGATTTTATCCGCATTGCGGATGGAGCTGACTCTCTGCGCTACTACAATGGTCGTCGTGTTCGAACCCTCTCGGTGAAGCGCCTTGCGCAGCTGTGCATCGGTCCGGTAATCCAAAGCGCTGGAAGAGTCGTCCAGAATCAGAATTTCCGGCTCGCCGGCCAGCGCCCTGGCAATTAACAGCCGCTGCTTCTGCCCGCCGCTGAGGTTCGAGCCGCGGATGGTAAGCGGATGCTCCATTCCCTTTGGCAATCGCTTTATAAATTCTCCGGCTTGCGCCTGCTGTGCCGCCTGCCATATCCGCTCATCGGAAATCTCCCGCCCAAAGCGGATATTTTCGCCTATGGTATCGGAAAACAACACATCATTTTGAAACGCAATTCCAAATTTCCGGTGAAGCACATCCGTGCAAATCGTCCGGACATCGCATCCGTCGATGCGAATGCTGCCCTCCTGCGGGTCGTAAAACCGCATCAAAAGCTGAATCAGCGTGCTCTTTCCGCTGCCCGTTGCCCCGATAATTCCCAGTGTTTCGCCCCGCATCAGAGAAAAGCTCACATCGCTCAGCACTCTGCCCCGCTTGGCCGCTTCCCCAACAGTTCCGTTTCTTTCTTCGTCGCTGCAAGCAGGCCCGCATCCGTAAGAAAAACTTACGTGCGAAAACTCAATGTGTGGAAATTCCGCCTGTACAGGCCGCGCATGGTCCGCTGGCTCCCGATTTATCAATTCTTCCGGCGCCTCTAAGATTTCCTCTATGCGGTGGGCCGAAGCGATCCCCTTTGAATATATGACAAACATGCGGTTGATGGAAAGCATCGCATTCAAAATAATCGTAATATACGTCAAAAACGCCAGTATCGTCCCTGTCTGGCTCTGCCCGTAATATACGCGGAAGGCACCCACCACCACGATCATGGTTAGACCTGTGTTGAGAAACAAGTTCATCAGCGGATTCGTTTTTGCCATCATCACCGCTGCAGCTTTCTCCCTCTTTACCACCTGCTGATTGACCTGCGAAAAGCGTTCCTTTTCGTAATCCGTCTTCGAAAGCGCTTTGATCACGCGAATCCCCGCAGCATTCTCGCGCACGACCCGCACCATCTGGTCGAGGGCGCCCTGCACCTGTGCGTACAGCGGAATGCTCTTGCGGGACGTGCGGAATGTAATCAGCGCCACAAAGGGTAAAACAGAAATCAGCACCAGTGCCAGCGCAGGCTCTAAAAACAAGGTTAGAGCGATGCCGCCCAGCAATAAAATCGGTGCGCGGATGCCCAATCGCTGCATCATACCTATCATCTGATGCAGATGATAGGTATCGGAGGTCAGGCGCGATTCTAATGAGGCGATGGTAAAATCGTCGATCTGCCGGCAGGAAAGATACGATATGCGGCGAAACAAGTCATAGCGCACGTGCTGCACCGCATCTCTCGCTACTGCAGAAGCCATGCGGTTTGCTGTAATGTTGCCCAGCCAGGCCACCAATGAGCAAAAAAACATCAGTCCACCGTAAAGCAGAATCTCATTCAACTGGCGACGAGGAACCACTTCATCGATCATAAAAGACAAAATCCACGGCAAAAATAAATCCATCACCGTTCCGGTAATCTTAACCGTTAAGCCCAGAACCATGCGGAGCACATAGGGATGGAGGTACTTTTTTAAAAGTTGCAAGTTGATTCGCCTCCTTTCGAACTTCCTATCGAAATCCCTAATCCCCTGTTTTAGCGTACATATTTCTTCAATGAAAAAACTGCATTTTATCTTCATTAAAGATAAAATACAGCCTTTCTTTTGTTTGGAGCGGAAGACGAGATTCGAACTCGCGACCCTCGCCTTGGCAAGGCGATGCTCTACCCCTGAGCCACTTCCGCAAAGTATTCGTTTTTATGTAGTCAAATCCTTATAAAATGGTGCGCGTAGAGGGACTTGAACCCACACGGTCGCCCGCCAGAACCTAAATCTGGTGCGTCTGCCAATTCCGCCATACGCGCATATACAGCTCTGGCATTTTAGATAAGACGGTGAAGCTACGCTTATTACGCAGCTTCACTGTTGGTGACTCCATCGGGAATCGAACCCGAGTTACCGCCGTGAAAGGGCGGTGTCTTGACCGCTTGACCATGGAGCCATATGAAAAAACCGGCAACGTCCTACTTTCCCAGGCAGCTTCCCGCCAAGTATCATCAGCGCAAAGGAGCTTAACGACTGTGTTCGAGATGGGAACAGGTGGGTCCTCCTCGCTATGGTCACCGGATATGTCTCACAAATCTCTTCTTCCTTCTTCGGAACAAGCGTTTCGTGATCCTCTTTTCATTCGAAGATGTCTTCTCTCTTCAACACCTTCAAAACTGAACAATGTATTCTTTTCCCTTGCTTGAAACCATTGGTCAAGCGTTCGACCGATTAGTATCGGTCAGCTCCATGCATTGCTGCACTTCCACCTCCGACCTATCTACGTGGTAGTCTCCCACGGGTCTTACCTTTTCAGGGGGAAATCTCTTCTTGTGGGGGGCTTCGCACTTAGATGCTTTCAGCGCTTATCCCGTCCATACGTAGCTACCCAGCGGTGCTCTTGGCAGAACAACTGGTACACCAGAGGTATGTCCATCCCGGTCCTCTCGTACTAAGGACAGCTCCACTCAAATTTCCAACGCCCACAGCGGATAGGGACCGAACTGTCTCACGACGTTCTGAACCCAG
>CATJIF010000073.1 GCA_949740445.1 uncultured Peptostreptococcaceae bacterium
AAGCCGAAGGAGTTGTGAATCAGCGAATAGCCGGCAATTCCCGTGGTCTTCTGATACGCTTTGGACAGCCCCCCGTCGATGACGAAAACGCGACCGTTGGCGTGTACGGGATCGCTGCCTTTTTTTACAGGCATGTGGCCGTTGATGATGTGCGCTGTCTTTTTATCCAGGCCGAATTCATCTACGATGCGTTCAACGACCTCTTCGTCGTTCAGCAGCGTGTAATAAGGATTTTTTTCTTCTTTCCAGGTTTCTTTGTCTTCGATGAAGCAGCGCTCGAAGGTGGTGATTTTCTTTTTGCCGAACAGTGGGGATTTATAACCGCACCACAGATACCAGAAGAAATCCACGCCGCGCATTTTTTCGTGGTTGTTTTCTTCTCCGAAATAGCCCTGGCGAACGATCCGCTCCGCATAGTCGAACCATTCCTTGCCGCACATGGGGCCGTCTTCTGTCATAATTTCCATGAAAGAACCGTCCTCGTTGAGGGGCATGCAGCCGTGGAACAACAGATTGTTGTTGTAGCAGTTGTAGATGCTGCCCTTGGAGAAGAGGAAACGCACGTGATTCTGCAAAAGTTCGCTTTCGAGGAAGGCATCCCGCAGCCGTTCGACAACAGCCTCTTCCATATCGCTGAGCTTATACGGGTCGGCAGGGTCGATGGTGGGGAAATTTTTGTTGTTCAGCGGATAGATTTTGCCGTCGATTTCCACGGTGGCGTCGGCGTAATTTACCCGATGAAGCAGGCGCAGCGCTTCCATTTCGTAGTGGGGATGGCGTTCGATCAACTGCCCTTCCAGCTTAAACTGGATGATGGCGATGGCCTTGCTGATTTTGGCAAGAGCGTTGTAGTCAGAAGCCGCCAGCGCATCTTTGGTGGTGACGATGGGCTTAAAATTGGGGCAGGGATCGTTGCCGTAAGTCGCCAGTGCAAAGGTCAGAAGCGGGCGGATGCTGATGCCGTAGCCGACCTCCAGCGTATGTAAATTATCGTAGCGCGTACAGATGCGGATGACATTGGCGATGCAGGCCGCATTTCCGGCAGCGGCGCCCATCCACAGGATATCGTGGTTGCCCCACTGAATATCGACGCTGTGGTGGTTCATCAGTGCGCTCAAAACGATATCTCCACCTGCGCCTCGGTCAAAAATATCGCCGAGGACGTGCAGGCGGTTGACGGAAATGCGCGAGATCAGCTCAGACATTTTAATGATAAAATCATCGGCTACGTTAATGTCGATAATGCTCTGAATAATGCCTTCTTTGTAATTTTCTTTGGCGTGGGCTACCGTGTCGCCAAACAGCAGTTCTTCGATGATGTAGGCATATTCCTTCGGGATCTGCTTTCTGACGTAGGAGCGCGTGTATTTGACGGTTACGACAGAAAGCAGCGTAATCAGGCGGTGCAGCGTTTTTCTGTAGAAGATGCCCATGTCGATGCCCTGTTTTTTAATCAGCTCCAGCTTTTCTTCGGGGTAGTAGATCAGCGTAGCCAGAGAGCTGCGTTCCTCGGGACTGACATAGCCGCCGAAAGTTTCGTCGATCTTCAGCTTGATGACGCCGGAGGCGTTTTTCAGGATGTGCAAAAACGAGGCGTATTCTCCGTGAATGTCGCTGATGAAGTGCTCTGTTCCTTTGGGAAGGTTCTGTATGGCGGTCAGGTTAATGATTTCTGTACAGGCCTCTTCGATATTTTTGTAGCTGTTGGAAAGAAGCTGCAAATATTTCAGGTCGCTTTGATTCAGTTCCATGGTATCGTCCTTTCTCTTCCTCGCGGGGCAGCGCCGGATGCGGCCGGCTCTGTCATTCTATATGATTCTATTCTATCACACTCCGGCACGGAAAAAAACGGAGGTTGCCCGTTCCCAGCAACTTTTTTTAATTTTCTCACAGAAATTGTTGAGTATGCGGAAGATTTTTTGTAAAATGTAGTTGTAAAAAAAGGCGAAGTTCGTCGAAGATAGTCTGCGGGGACAAGCAAAGGGCGGCGCTGCAGAAAGAATGGGCCCGCGAAGGAGAAGACAGATTGGACATTACAAATATAATACAGCTTTTGGGCGGAATCGGCATGTTCCTCTACGGAATGAACCTCTTGGGAAGTTCTCTGGAACGCCTGGCAGGGGCCAGGCTGGAAAAGACTTTGGCGAAGCTGACGGACAGCAAGCTGAAGGGCGTGCTCCTCGGATTGGTCGTTACCTGCGTAATACAGAGCTCGGCGGCGACGTCGGTCATGGCAATCGGCTTTGTCAATGCTGGTATTATGCACTTGATTCAGGCGATTCCGGTTATCATGGGCGCGAACATAGGTACGACGATTACAGCGCAGATTTTGCGTTTGGGGGATATCCACGAAACCAGCCTGCTGATGCTTCTTCTGAAGCCAGCTTCGTTTGCACCGGTTTGTATCGCCGTAGGGGCAGGGATTATGCTGGTATCGAAAAAGGTAAAAACGCGCAATATCGCTATGATTATCACCGGCTTTGGCATTTTGTTCGTAGGCATGGTTTCCATGGAACAGGCCATGCGGCCCCTGGCCGATTCGGCGGCGTTTAACGAGTGGATTACCATGTTTTCCAATCCCCTGCTGGGCGTGCTGATCGGCATGGCGGTAACCGCTGTTTTACAGAGCTCTTCTGCTTCGGTGGGCGTTTTGCAGGCGATGTCGTCCACCGGCTCCATTCGCTTTGCCACGGCCATCCCCATCTTAATCGGCATGAACATCGGAAAGTGCATTACGGTTGTTATCGCCAGCATCGGCACCAATAAGAAGGCCAAGCGGGCGGTCTGTATCGACGTGATGAACAACGTCATCGGCGCCGTTCTCTTTTTAGCTGTCATTTACGGCATACAGATAACGGTGGGCTTTCCCTTCTGGAACAGTTTCGTCAACCGCGGCAGCATCGCCAATTTCCATTCAACGTTCAATATCGTCACTACCATTGTGGTCTTTCCGTTCTGCGGACGGCTGATCGAGCTGTCGCGCTACATGGTAAAGGATGCGGAGGAATCCAAGCTGGATAAGGAACTGGCGCTTTTGGACGAGCTATTTTTGAAAACGCCGGCGCTGGCGTTGCAGCAGTGCAAAGCTGTCATGGAATCCATGGGCGAGACCGCGCTGGAAAACCTTGAAATCGCCTGCCAGCTTCTGGATCGCTACGACGAAAAGAACCGCACTCTGTTGGAAGAAAACGAAAAATTCATGGATAAGACCGAGACGATTTTAGGCGATTACACCATACAGCTGATGTCGAAAAATCTGGATGAAGAAGAGCATCTGCACGCCGGTGAAATCATCCATTCGATCAGCGATTTTGAGCGCATCAGCGATTACTGCGTGAATATCGCCAGCGTGGGAGAATATAATGCCGCGCAGAGCATTTCGTTTTCGCAGCTGGGAAACAACGAGCTGCAATACATTATTCAGGCCGTGCATCAGATTGTGGAGTTGACGGTAAAGGCATATATCGCCGAAGATCTCAGCCTGGCGGCTCAGGTCGAACCGCTGGAAGAGTGCATCGACGAGCTGGTGGAAATTTTAAAGGGCCGCCACATCGAACGGCTGCAAAACGGCCAGTGCGATATGGAAAAAGGAATCTCTTATGTGGAGGTGCTGACCAATATTGAGCGCATTGGCGATCACTGCTCAAACATCGCAGTGCATCTGCTGCAGAGGTTCAGCGATACGGGCAGCTTCGACCCCCACGAGCATCTGGCCCAGGTGCACCGGGCTTCTACAGAAGAGTATCGCAGCCAGTATCAACAGTATTTTGGCCAGTACGTTGCTCCGCTGAAACATGGTGCTGCCGCCAGCAGATAGCAGCTACGCGCTTTAAAGAAAACAGGAGGCACGCTGGTATATCAGGAAAGGCGGCGTGTGGAAGCAGGCATTTCTTGTACCCATCGAGTCCATAAAATAGTATTTGAATTCAGGAGAAAGGCAGCAATGAAAAAAGAAAATAAATATATTCTGCCAGTTCTCACCATTATCGTTGCTGTATTGGCAATTTTATCAATCGCTGTTTTTACACTGGAGAATCAGAACAATATCACAAATAACAATAAGGAATACCTGCTTGATAATACAAGCCAGATGGCCGTACTTATAGATGACTCTCTGATGCACGGATTAACCAACATTCAGGTACTGAGCAATTTGATGGGGGAGGTACTTACATCTCCAGAGGTCGATATTGTTACCCTGCAATACATTTTAAATGATTCTATCTTTGATTTTATTGAATTTGTTGATAAGGAAGGAATCAATCACAATACAACCGGCGGCACTTCAGAGGCAAGTGACCGTCAGTATTATTTAGATGCGATGCAGGGAAATTCCGGAGCAGAGCTGATATTTAATTCCCGTGCAACAAATGAAACACTTCTGCTGTTTTATTCGCCGGTATATTATCGCGGCGAAATTATCGGTTCGCTGATTGGCGCATATAAAGAAACGAGTCAATTGGATCGACTTTTGACAATGAATGTGTTTGGCTATACAGCGGAAGCGTATCTGTGCAATGAGGATGGGTGCATAATTTCAAGCAATCAGGATATTGATACAACGAAAGAAATTTCAATCGAAGAGGTACTCGGCCCACGGATTTCAGAAAACATCAGCACATCCAATCTCATCTATGAAAATACAACCATGGTAATTCCCTTAACAGGCAATGAAACCGGCGCCTGCATCATGGGACTTGAGAATGATAATTGGTATATTATTCAGATTTTTCCACGAGAAGTCAACGAGATGATGATCTCCAATGCAAACCGTCTTGGTATTGTATTAGCCATATTTCTTGTAGTGATTCTGGTCATACTTCTGATATTGACCTACTCTATCTTAAATAAATCGAAAATGGAGGCTCAAAAAGCGCTTGTTAAGGCCGAGAATGCCAACCGGGCAAAGACGGATTTCCTGTTTAACATGAGCCACGATATAAGAACCCCAATGAATGCCATAACCGGTTTTTTGCGTTTATTAGATAAACAGCAGGACGATGGAGCAAAGCGCAAAGAATATATTCGAAAAATCGGTGATGCCAGTCAAATCCTTCTGTCCATCATCAACAATGTGCTTGAAATGTCCAAAATTGAAAGCGGAAAGACCGTATTGAATGAGAATGCATTCAACATAGAGCAAATGTGCAATTCGATGTATTCCCTGTTTACCGCACATATGCAGGCGAAAAATATCACTTTTGAAAAAGAGGTAGTCGTCCAGCATCGTTTTGTGTGGTGCGATACGACGAAGGTGCAGGAAGTCTACTTTAATATCTTAAGCAATGCGTATAAATATACTTCGGATGGTGGAACGGTGTCGATGCGACTGACAGAGCTTCCCTCGGAAGAAGAAGGGTATGCTTATTTCAAAATGGAAATAGAAGATAACGGGATGGGCATTTCCAAGGAGTTTATTCCCCATCTCTTTGAAAATTTTTCGCGAGAGCACAATACAACGCACGGCAAAGTTGCCGGAACCGGACTTGGAATGCCAATTGCGAAGAAACTCACGGAGTTGATGCACGGTTCCATTGAGGTGAAAAGCGAAGTCGGAAAGGGCACAAAATTTACAGTTCTTATGGGCCATCGAATTGCATCGGAAGCCGATCTTGCCGACAATAAAATAGAGAATGACATGGCGGCAGATTTTTTGGGAAAAAGGATTTTGCTTGCTGAAGATAACGACTTAAACGCTGAGATTGCAATGGAAGTGTTGAGTGAGACCGGGTTGAAAGTCGAGCGGGCAGAAGATGGGGAGATTTGTATTGATATGGTAGAACGGGCGGAAGATGGATATTATGACCTGATACTCATGGATATTCAAATGCCCAATATGAATGGATATCAGGCGACCCAGGCCATTCGTAAGATGGATCATCCGGGAAAGGCAAACATACCAATTGTTGCAATCACAGCCAATGCGTTTGAGGAAGATAAGAAAAATGCGTATGCCGCCGGAATGGATGCGCATTTAGCAAAGCCGATTGACATCCAAAAGCTGATGGATACATTGGGCGATATTTTGTGAGGGGCTTTTACGGTAAATCATGCCGGCAACTCAAAGCAATGTTGCATGTTTTAGATAAAATAGGACTTGGAAGGCAGTATCCTTTCAAGTCCTATTTTCAATTCCATCAGCAAATCTCCCATTGGATGGGAAGATAGAGGCTTTTTAAGTGCTGCGAATAAATCCATTGACCGTCATGTAGGCGATGGACGTGCCCAGCTCGTCCGTTACCGTCACCTGATAGCAGCAGGTATTTTTTCCGGAAGAGAGGCGGGTGGCGCGGGCCAGAAGGCGGCTGCCCCTGGGTGGTTTTAAGAAGTTAATCTGGTTGCTCAGCGATACGGTAAGGGGATGCGTCGCGTTGGCGGCTACGGCAAAGGCAAAGTCAGCCAGCGTAAAGGTGACGCCGCCCTGTAAAATCCCCGCAGCATTTTTGTGCCGCGGCTGGATGTTCAAAGAGCAGAGCGCTTCACCGGGCGATACCTGCTCGATGACAGCACCGCTTTCGGTAGCGAACACATCGTTTCGGAAAAATGCGCGCACCTGTTCGATATCCGTCCAGTCGACTTGAGTTATCTCCATCATCTGGCCTCCCAGGCTTTTTGCAGAACGTTTAGATAATCCTGCTTATTCATGGGGCGAGGGTTGCTTTCTGTGGAAATGTTTTTCACCGACATGTCGGCAAGCAGGTCGAACTCCGCAGGCGAAACGCCTTTCAGCTGAGAGAACAGCGGCAGCTGCACATCCTTTGCCAGCTGCTGTACGGCGCTGACGGCAAGC
This sequence comes from uncultured Peptostreptococcaceae bacterium, assembly GCA_949740445.1. Taxonomy (GTDB): domain Bacteria; phylum Bacillota; class Clostridia; order Peptostreptococcales; family Anaerovoracaceae; genus RGIG446. Next base: position 6,791 of record CATJIF010000073.1, read on the forward strand.
CTTGCCCCTTCTTCGTCGCTTTCGAAGGAAAAGCCCATGGCCTTGGCTACGCGGGCGTATTTCTGCTGGCAGTAAGGCATGGAATATTCCATCACATGAGGTAAAAAGATGGCGTTACAGGTGCCGTGGGGCAGGTCGTAGATGCCGCCTAACGATTCTGCCACGCAGTGAACAGAAGCCACATCGGAATGGCTGAAGGCGATGCCGGCCAGCATGGAGCCCATCAACATGGCGCTTCGGACATCCAAATCATCTCCGTGCTCGACAGCAGCGGCAAGGCTGCCATAGATCAGCTCAATGGCGTAGAGTGCAGCGGCATCGGCGATGGGTTCGGAGCAGGTAGCAGTATAGGCTTCGATGGCGTGGGTAAGCGCATCCATACCGGTCGCTGCGGTTACGGCAGGAGGTACGGAAAGCGTAAGCTCAGGGTCGCAGATAGCGACTTTGGCTGCGGTAAAGGGGCTCTTTACCGTCATTTTATATTTGTTTTTCGTATCGGTAATGACCGAAGAAAAGGTCAGCTCACTTCCGGTACCGGAGGTGGTGGGAATGGTAATCAGCAGCGGAAGGGGTTCGGTTGCTGCGGTTTTCCCTTCATATTTTTTTATTTCTGTAGCATTGTGCGCTAAAAGAACGCCCACGGATTTGGCGCAGTCGATGGGAGAACCGCCGCCGGCGGCGATGATGCAGTCTGCACCAAACTGGCGGGCGACAGCAGCACCAGCTTCTACATTTACATCTTTGGGATTGGCCTCTACGCCATCGTAGACAGCATAGGGAATGTCTGCGCCATCCAGCAGGCGGGTGAGCCTGTCCAGAATTCCCGCCGCCGCTACGCCGCGGTCAGTGATAATAATGGGGCGCTTGCCGCCAAAGGCGTTCAACTCGTCGATCAGCTGCGGCAGGCAGCCTGGCCCGAAAACTATTTTTGTAGGCAGCGAAAAGGAAAAGCTGCCGGTCAGATTCTGATTCATGGAATGTCTCCTCCTTTTTAAAACGTGTCAATGTGCGCCTGGCTGCACCGCGTTCGCAAAAATTTGTGCGAAAAATCTGCGTGGCCCGGCAATCCGCATAGTTGCATTAGCCGCATGAGTTGCATGGAAAATACAGCGGTTTCACAGCTTTATTATACTGCCGGCAGGCGGGTAAATCAATCGCGGATCGGAAAATCAGCCGGCGGGATAAAAAACAAAAAATCATAAAAACCACTTGCAATTTTAGAAATTGTATGTATAATTATACGTATAAATTAAATAAAAATTCATTTTAATGCAGACTATGCAGGCGAAATGCGCATACACATGGGTGAGAACAGGAGGATCTAAAATGGAAGCGTACAAACCGGAGATTTTATTCTTAAAGCAGGAGGATGTTATTAAAGCGGGCCTTTTGGATATGAAGAACATATTGGCTGTAACAGAAAAAACCTTTCAGCTGATCGGCGAAGGAAAGGTTATCAACCCCACCAAGGTATTTATGGGAATGCCCAATAACGAGGATTGGAAGTCCTACTGCATGTCCATGCCCGCCTATATCGGCGGCGAGTTCGACGTGGCGGGATTTAAGTGGGCTTCGGAGTCGGTGTTTAACGCCACGCAGGAGGGAATGCCCTACGGCGTGGATGTGGTAATTCTGACCAATCCAAAAACCGTATATCCCAAGGCGATTTTAGACGGAACCATTACGACCGCCATGAGAACCTCGGCAGCAGCCGGCGTTATGGCGAAGTATAACGCCAGAAAGAATTCCAAGACAGCAGCGCTGATCGGCGCAGGCGTAATCGGAAGAACGATGGTGATGGCAATGGCAGAGGCAGTGCCCGGACTGACGGAAATCCGCATCGTGGATCTGAAGGCGGAGAAGGCCAAAGCGCTGGCAAAGGAATTTGAGGGAACGTACAACGTAGTCGCTATGAGCGATGTAAAGGAGGCTGTCTGCGGCGCGGATCTGGTGGTAACGGAGACCACATCGAGAAAGGATTTTATCAAAAAAGACTGGCTTTTGAACAACGCCACGGTTATTCAGATGGAAGCCCATTCCTTCGAGCCGGATGTATTGCTGACAGCGGACAAGGTATTTTTGGATAACTGGGCACAGATGTCGCACCTGAGCGGCATTACAGTGGCGCAGCTGTACGCTGAAGGAAAACTGATGCGGGAGGATATCGCAGAA
>CATJIF010000074.1 GCA_949740445.1 uncultured Peptostreptococcaceae bacterium
CCCTTTTTAAAAACTTAAGCAGCTTCTCCATCTTTTTTTCTCTTTTGCCTCAATTTCTTATCTCTCAAATTCTCCTTTTGACCGTTTGGAAAAGTATACATTTCCAAACACCCGTTTGTGGTTTTCGCACATATGGCAAATCTGCAAGTTTCAATGGACTTGCATCTCTTCTTATCCGGCTTAGGAAGCTTCAGCTGAATCGTTGGATAATAAATACAAAACCCCCGCAGGCACTCTCCTGCGGGGGTTTTCGGTTCTTTCATCGCGCGCCGCGCTTTTCAGGCGCGTTTTTACTGCCACCTGATTGCTCTCGCTGTACTATTTTATTTTTGCTGCGTTATTTCGTTTCAGCATATAACTGGAGACGGGTAGCATCGTTTGCGTCGGATACTGCTGTCATTTCACAGACCTCTGCAAAGTACTCCACGGGAACATACGTCCTGCCGCCTTTGATTACAGGGGCGCAGCTCAGTTGCAGCGGCATCATCTTCCCTTTGATATAGCTGTTTTCAGCGATTTTAACGGTATAAATTCCGTCGTTCAGCAGCACAGATCTCATTGTTCCATTCCACTCTACGGTCATTCCCAGCGCTTCTGCTGTCTCGCGCAGCGGCACCATCAGAATTCCATTCTCGACGTATACGCCGGCAATCTCCTTGCCTGCTGCGGACAGCTTTCTGAATGCGGAGTAATCCGGTGCTGCTTCTTCCTGCAAACCCGAAAGGCCTGCTGCCGCGTTTCGGCTGGCCAGCGCCAGCTCGTTTTCACCGAGCACGACGACCTTGTCCGGAGTTGTCTGCGCCGGAATGCTTCTTGTGCTGCTGGTGTAAAATACGAGAAGGTCTTTTCCGTTCAATGCGTCTGCTGCCACGGCTTTATCGTCTCTGCCGACGATGTTTACGTCTTTGCCAATGTGCAGCGCCAGCTGATTGGCGGCATTGACGAGCATGTTCTGGTCTTCGAAATACGTATCGACATCGTGGAACTTCGCCATTGCGTTTTCCCCGCTGATGATAATTACATCCGCCTGATACTGCGGCGGCATAATCAGCGGCGCGGGCGCATAGGCGTTGGTATATACGACAAGGTGCATGCCCTCCTTTAAATCGCCGGTCGTTTTTTGATTTCCATCGGTGTCATATACGAGCGTCCGGTCCGAAACGATGTAGTTGATTGTGCTTTCCATGCCTTCGGAGACTGCATCCGACAGCTTCGTTTCTAACAGGCCATCTGTAAGCTTTACCGCTGTTACGGCATTTTTGATATAGCTTGCTACAGCCTCTGGCACGACAACTCCGGCGCTTCCTGATGTCTGCATAATGTCTCCCTGGATTTCTGTCTTTATATCGGTGTTCTGCGGGGTCGTCACGTTTCCGCCGCTCACATCAGCGTATACGGCGCTTCCCGAAGCCAGCACAGCGGTCAGCGATATCATCGCAATCCATTTGTTTTTCATGTTCCATCTACCTCCTGAATGTTTAAATCGCATCTCAGCTCATTCTTGTAATTTTTAGACGATGTTGCTGGCTATTAGGTTCCACGCTTTCCGCACAAATTTTTTCTATGCAGCCGCCTGAAGCAGCAATTCCGCCAGCGATTAAGGATGTGGCGCAAAATTGGTTGATGCTTTATAATAACAAAAAATCTTCAATTTTTTGTCACACGACCGATTCTCGGTTGTCTAATAGGATATAGGAGGTAAATGCCATGGATAACATAGCAAATAAAGAACTACTGGCTTTCATCGAACAAGCCACCGCCGGAGACAAAGAGGCGCTGGAAACTGTCATTCTCAGCGTACAGGATCTGGTGTTCAACCTGTCATTGCGCATGCTGGGAACATTCCCCGATGCGGAGGATGCATCGCAGGACATCCTGTTGAAAATCATCACCCATTTATCTTTGTTTAAACAGGAAAGCTCCTTTTCCACCTGGGTATTCCGCATCGCAATCAATCATTTGAAAAATTACAAAAAGCACATGTTCGCAAAGCTTCCGCTCAGCTTTGAATTTTACGGGGATGATATCGTAAACGGAAATGTCGACGATGTCCCGGACCTGACGCAGGATGTGGAAAAATCAATTTTGGCGGAGGAGCTGAAACTGTCCTGTACCAATGTTATGCTCCAGTGCCTCGATGCGGACAGCCGGTGTATCTTTATTCTGGGCACCATGTTTAAGGTGGACAGCCGGATTGCCGGGGACATTCTGGGCATCTCTCCAGAAGCCTACCGCCAGCGCCTGTCCCGGGTACGGAAGAAAGTTGCGGAGTTTCTCTTGGAATACTGCGGCGAATATGGCAAGGGCAGCTGCCGCTGCAACCACCGTGTAAATTACGCCATTCAAAATCACCGCATTTCACCCGACCGTTTGGATTTTACCTCTGCCAGGCCCATCGAAATCACCGCGGAAGTAAAAGAAGCGATGGAGGAAATCGACGGCTATTCCCAGCAGTTCGCCTTCTGTCAGACCTATCAGTCCCCAGAGCGAACGAAACAATTGATTCGGGATTTTCTGAATGGGCCGGCGTTTTCTATCGTTGCGGATGCTTGAGGGGGTGCGGCAAATGAACATGCAGTTAATGTTGGACTACCTGTCTGCGTTGAGCGCCAACAATGACCGGCAGTGGTATCACGCTCACAAGGCAGAGAACAAAGCGGCCAGCGCACAGTTTGAAGAACTCGTTGAAGCCTTGATATTCAGAATCGGCGAATTTGACAGTAGCGTCCTTGGGCACATCCCCAAGGAACTGACCTTCAAGCTGATGCGGGATACCCGCTTCAGCCACGACAAATCTCCGTATACCCCCGCATTTCGTGCGCACATTTCCGCAAAGGGAAAGCTTCCTATTCCTGTGGGCTATTACCTTATGATAAAACCGGGCGATCAAACGTTTCTCGGCGGCGGGCTATTTGCGGATATGTTCAAAGACGCGACGACTATGGTCCGGGATTATATCTCTAAAAACGGCGAGGAATGGGAGCAGATAATCCATGCCCCGGACTTTCAGAACTATTTTACGGTACAGGGGACAACGCTGAAAAATGTTCCCGCTGGCTATGAAAAACAACACCCCCAGGCCGAGTTTCTTAAATTCAAAAGCTGGTATTTGGAATACCCCATCAAAGATGCAGAACTCATTGATGCAGAAGCCTTCCTCACAAAAGCAGCTGAGCTTTTCCAGCGCATGAAACCCTTTAATGATTATCTCAATCAGGCATTGGCGGGATTTCAAATGCCGGCAAGGTAACGCAATCACCACTCCTTAAAGTAAAGCTGTTTTTATCTCACATCGCGCATCTTTTATCCTGGCTCCCTCGATTGCTATTTCCGCAAAACGGGTGTATGATGAAACCGGGGATAAAACCGAAGATGAAACCCGGAACGCGGCACAGCCCCATGTGTGGAATGTGCGGCGAAAAGAGTTCGGACATTAAAAAGAGAAGGTGTGAGAGTATGAATGTTTTGTTTTCCAACCGGGATTTGAAGCGGCTGATTCTGCCGCTGATTATCGAACAGTTTTTGCAGTGCTTTGTGGGCCTGGCGGATTCGCTGATGGTTGCCACGGTGGGTGAGGCTGCGGTCTCTGCGGTATCGCTGGTCGATACGGTGTTTCTGCTGTTGATCAACGTGTTTGCCGCGCTGGCTACCGGCGGCGCGGTGGTTGCCGGACAAGCGCTGGGCCGCAAGGACGAGGAAGGCGGATGCGCTGCCGCCAACCAGTTGATTGTATTCGTCGCCCTGCTTGCCAGCCTCATTATGGCGCTGATTTACCTGGGGCGCGGGTTTCTCTTACATACGGTGTTCGGCGACATCGCCGCTGACGTGCGCGAAAGCAGCAATCTCTATTTGCTGATCGTCGCTGCCTCCATTCCCTTTATCGCAGTCTACAATGCAGGCGCAGCGATCTTCCGCTCCATGGGAAACTCCCGGGTGTCCATGATTTCCGCCATGGTGATGAACGCCGTCAACCTGGTGGGAAACGCCCTGCTGATCTTCGGTTTTCACCGGGGAATTGAAGGCGTGGCCATCCCCACGCTGCTTTCCCGCGTTACGGCCTGTGCCATTATACTGAAGCTTCTCAGCGATCCCCAGTGGAAGCTGCATCTGCCGCGGCCTTTCTCCTTTCGCCTGAACATGGCTTCGCTGAAGCAGATTTTATACATCGGCATTCCCAACGGGCTGGAAAACGGCATGTTCCACCTGGGAAAAATCGTTATTTTAAGCCTGGTCGCCAGCTTCGGAACCGCTTCCATCGCGGCCAATGCCGTGGCGAACAACGTAACGACCTTCGCCTACCTTCCGGCGACTGCCATCGGCTACGCCATGCTCACCGTGGTGGCGCAGTGCATCGGCGCGCGGGATTACGACCAGGCCCGCCTCTATACGAAAAAACTGATGAAGCTGACCTACCTTGCGCTGTTGATTTCCAACGGCATCGTCGTTCTCATCACGTTTCCGGTGCTGCACGCCTACCACCTGTCTGCCGAAGCCACGCAGCTGGCGCGCAACGTAATTCTCTACTACTGCCTGTGCTGCATTACCATCTATCCGCCATCCTTCAGCCTGCCCAACGCCCTGCGGGCAGCGGGCGATGTTACCTTCGCCATGATCGCCGCCGTGGTTTCCATGTGGGTGTTCCGCATCGGCGCAAGTTACATTCTCGCCGATTGGCTGCACTGGGGCTTGTTCGGCGTGTGGGTGGCCATGACCATCGACTGGCTGTTCCGCGGCATTCTCTTCAGCTTCCGCTACCTCCGCGGCACCTGGCAGGACATCGCCGAGCGCTCGCAGCCATCGTAGCCTTGCGGCCAGCGTACACCGCTTTACGGTTTTCCGGCACACAAAAATGCGCCCCATCCGGGACGCATTTGCATGCGGGTTTGCGGCAGTATTTGGTTACCGTCCGCCGCAGTGGCCGTGACCGCAGCTATGCCCATCTCCGTGACTGTGGCCGCAGTCGTGCCCTTCTTCGTGGCCGTGGCCGTGATGGTTGCAAACCGTATCCGGGTCGTAAGACAGACTTCCGGCCAGCAGGGATTCCACCTGCGCATCCGCATCGCCCGCCGCACCGGGATACAGCTTGATTCCGGCTTCCGCCAGGGCGTTTCTCGCTCCGCCGCCGATGCCGCCGCAGATGAGTACCTCGGCGCCCTTTTCCTTCAAAAATCCCGCCAGCGCCCCGTGGCCGCTTCCGCCGGCATCCACGATTTCGCTGCTCGCTACCTTTCCATCCTCCACCTGGTAGAGCTTAAACTGCTGCGTGTGTCCAAAGTGCTGAAAAATCATTCCGTTTTCGTAAGTGACTGCTATTTTCATTGCATTTCTTTCCTTTCTGCCGCGGCCTTCGCCGCCAGCCCTGTTTACCCTGTAATTCCCCCCTGCAATCTGCAGACGGCTCCCCTCGATTAGAAAGCGCGCCAGCTTTTTGCGCGCAGCAGCATAGAGTGCCTGCACGGTGGCCCGCCCCACCTCCATCTGCGCGGCGCACTGCTCCTGCGTCAGCCCCACGTAATCAATCAGCCGCACGGTTTCGTATTCATCTACATTTAATATAATGCGGTTTTCGGCATTCTCTGCCGTAGCTTCGGTAAAAAAATCGAGGCAGCAGGGCATGCCGCAGACTCTCCGGCTTTTATGCGGTCTGGCCATAGCGCGTTCTCCTTTCCGGTGGTGTTTTCTCATATTATATAGCAATTAAAAACATATGTCAATAATACACAACTCCTGTCCACCGTGTATTTTCCTGATCCACGCTATATTTTTCCGATTCGCATCTCACCTTTTTTGCTGTCGCTCATATATTAGTGGTTGAAGCAAGCGAAAGGAGTTTTGAATTATGGCAGGAAAAACGAGACATTATTTCCCAGGAAACAATACGCCCCAGGGATTTTTCTCTTACTACCGATACATACTGGAGCAGCGCGAGGCACAAAAAATCTACTGCCTGAAGGGCGGCCCGGGCCTGGGCAAATCCACCTTTATGCGGCAGATCGGCGAAGAGCTGGTCGCCGACGGCGAGGATGTGGATTTTCTTCACTGTTCTTCCGACCCGCATTCCCTGGATGGCATTCTCCTGCGCGGTAAAAAAATCGCCATGGTGGACGGCACCTCGCCCCACATCGTCGATCCGGTGCATCCCGGCGCCGTGGATACCATCCTCCACCTCGGCGATTACTGGGATGAAGCCGGAATCCGCCAAAACCGCCAGCTGGTTCTGGACTGCGGCGATGCCCTCAAAGAGCACTATGCCCGGGCCTACGGGTATCTGGGGGCTGCCGGCAAGCTGCACGAAAGCCTGCACCACATCTACGACACCCATTTGAATACGCCGGAGCTGTATAAAAAAGCTGCCTCCATCATCAACCGGGAGCTGACGCACAAAAAACTGTCGCCAAAGCCGGGCCGCGTGCGCAAGCAGTTCGCCTCGGCCCTAACGCCGGACGGATGCGTCAACTACATCAGCAGCCTGATGGCTGATGCTGCCAAAATCTATCTGATCGAAGAGCCCGCCGGCATGAGCGGCGACCGCCTGATCCGCCTCTTTTTGGAGAGCGCCCTGTATCGCGGCTACGACGCGGAGTGCTTTTACTGCTCCATGGATCCCTCCGACAAGCCGGAGCACCTGTATATTCCGCAGATTAAAACCGCCTTTGTCAGCAGCAACAGCTACCATCCCTTGGATGCCTCTGATTTTAACGGAAAGGTAACCTCTATCAACTTACACCGCATGCTTCTCATCGAAGAGGATTCTGCCGCACAGGCGCACATCGGGCACACGACAAAGCTGATGGAAGAGCTGATCGACAGCGCCTTCCGCTGCTTCCGCGAGGCCAAGGCCCAGCACGACCAGCTGGAACAGGCGTATATCCCCAACATGGACTTTTCCCGGCTTTTATCTCTGCAGCAGGATATTTTAGCGGAAATCCGAAGCCGGTAGCCGAATTTCAGCGCTGCCGGCAGCTGCTTGCAGCGAGTTTTTCTCCGAACCCCTTGACATGCGTTCCCTCATAGCCTATGATAAAACATATGAACGACTGTTCATATGTTTTTTTCTGCTGCGTAACGGCAGACGTTTGCGGGTATATACGAAGCGGAATACCAAACTGCGGGATGTCCGGCTACCGGATCGTTCCAACGAACCACACCAAGGAGGCTCTTCATGCTCAAGCTGCAGCACCTCGCCTGGGATCTCCCCGACGGCGAAGAAATCATCAAAGACATCGACCTTACAATTCCCGACGGCAAGCTCATCGTCGTTACCGGCCCCAACGGCGGCGGAAAGACATCGCTTGCCAAACTGATCGCCGGCATCGAAACGCCCTCTTCCGGGCGCATTATCTTCGACGGCCATGATATTACCGACTGCGACATTACGCAGCGGGCGCGGCTGGGAATTGCCTACGCCTTTCAGCAGCCGGTGCGATTTAAAGGCATAACGGTCCGCGACCTGTTAGAGCTTGCGGCCTGCGCTCCCTTATCCGAAGAGGCGCTGTGCCATCTTCTGGGAAACGTCGGCCTGTGCGCCGACGAATACATCGACCGCGAAATGAACGCCAGCCTGTCCGGCGGCGAAATCAAGCGCATCGAAATCGCTACGGTGCTGGCGCGCAACGCCCGGCTCTCCATTTTCGACGAGCCGGAAGCCGGCATCGACCTGTGGAGCTTTTCCCGGCTGGTAGATACCTTTGAAGAGCTCCGCAAAACCCACGGCGGAACGCTTTTAATCATCTCGCACCAGGAGCGCATCCTTTCCATCGCAGACGCCATCGTCGTCGTCGCCGACGGCAGGGTGCGGCAGGCGGGGCCGCGGCAGGAAATCCTTCCCACGCTGCTGTCCGATGCCCTTTCCACGCGCTGTCCCCGCAGCCAGAACACAGGAGGTAACATCCATGAATAATATTACCGGCGAACTTCTGCGCACCGTCGCCGGCATCGACGGTCCCATCCAAGGCGCCTACAATATCCGCGAAGATGGCCAGTGCACCGGCCGGCAGTCCACGGAGCACATCCGCATCGAATCGAAAATCACAGAGCCCGGCATTGATATCTACATTTCTTCGCAGGCCCAGGGCGAAACCGTCTACATCCCCGCCTGCGTCAGCCACAGCGGCGTGGACGATCTGGTCTATAACGACTTTCACGTGGCAGAAGGCGCCGATGTCGTTATCATCGCCGGATGCGGCGTTCACAGCGACGGACAGGAAGAGGCCCGCCACAACGGCATCCACCGCTTCTTTTTAGAAAAGGAGGCCCACGTTTTATATCAGGAAAAGCACATCGGCACCGGAGGCGGCAGCGGCGCCCGGCGCATCGACCCGGTTACGGATATCTATCTGGCAGAAGGTGCGGTTTTGGAGATGGATACCATTCAGCTGTCCGGCGTCGATGCAAGCGACCGCAAAACCAGCGCCACCCTGTCTTCCCGCGCCCGCTTTGTCGTGCGCGAACGGCTTCTGACCGACGGTAAAGAGACAGCGGCCACGGATTTTACCGTGGCTCTGGATGGCGAGGATTCCGGGGTGGACCTCATCTCGCGCTCTGTGGCTAAAGGGCATTCCCGCCAGTCCTACCGCTCTACCATCATCGGCAACCACCGCTGCACCGGCCACTCCGAATGCGATGCCATCCTGTCCGAAGAAGGCTCTGTCGTCGCCCTTCCCGCACTGGAGGCAAACCATCCGGATGCCCAGCTGATCCACGAAGCTGCGATTGGAAAAATTGCAGGAGAACAGCTCTTAAAGCTGCGCACGCTGGGCCTGACCGAACAGCAGGCAGAGGAACGCATTATCGCAGGTTTTCTCAAGTAGCAAGACGCGCAGTTTTCCCGATTCGCTTTCGTGCGCTTGCGGTTGGAGCGCAACCGGCCTGTCGGCAGATACAAAAAACGCCAGGGACAATGATTGTCCGTGGCGTTTTCGTTATTTGTTGTCGTTTTCGCAAACACAAAGCCAAATGAGGACTTTTTCTTCGCTTGCCGCGGCTCAGTCGTCTGCGCCGCCATCCTGTTGCTCTCGCATATCCTGTGCATCTTGCGCTTCCTGCGATACCGCGGAGGTGCCTTCGACGCTTCTGCACACTTTCAGGTGGCCGTTTGTGATTTCGTAAAACGCACAGGTCGCCATCATAATATACGGCATCAGAAACAGCAGGCCCAGGCCGCTTGCCAGGTTGATCAGCTCAAAGGTCAGGGGCTGCATCGGCACGTGCATGCGCAGCTGCACGCTGAAGTATATGGGCACGCTGCACAGGGCATACCAGCCGATAAAGCTCAGCGTAAGAAAGAACAGCTGCAATTTATTTCCCCGCATCAGCTGCCCGCTTTCGCGGATGCACTGTATTACGCTTTTCGAGGGGTCGTCTGCCAGGATGAATATCGCCGCGGAATAGCGGTAGATGGCGACCAGCCCCGGAATCAGAAACAGCAGCAGCTGCAAGAAGATCAGCATTGCCATGATCACCTCCAGCAGCACCGCTTTCAGCACAAATTCAAAGCCGTAAAAAATCTCTACCGGCTGTGCCTGCCGCCTTCGCAATACGCTTAGAAAGAACATGGCGAGGCCCAGCGCCAGCGGCGACGTAATTAAAATAGAGTATACATTGAGCACATCCAGCATGGATTCTTTGTACCCAAATATCTCCAAAAGCAAGATCTGCGGAATATTGACAACCAGATAATACAGCAGCATGGCGGTAAAACACCTGCTCCAGTTTCCCTTCAGCGCCCAGCGGCTTAGCGACTTTAATTCCCTGTTGCTGAGCTCTACGATAACTCCCTGCGGCATAGCTACGCTTCCTTTTCTCTGCCCGTTGCGCCGGCAGATACGTTCTCTTAAAATAGCGGTTGCTCTATTTTATCACTTCTCTTTGCATTTGTGAACCACCTACTTTGCGCAGAGGTTTTGCTTTTGCCCTACTCGTCCATGCTTCCGGAGCGAAAGCCCCGAAGATCCAGCGTAATGTGCACAAAGCCCAGTGCCTTTAGATGCGTTACGATCTCCTCTGCCATGCCGGCAGCCTTGGGTATTGCCTGGGCATCTACCTCGATGCGGGCAATATCCCCGTGCAGCCGCAGGCGGACGTTGCCGCCCAGCTGCCGGCGCAGCCACGCTTCTGCGCGGTCGATGCGCTTAAGCAGTTCATAGTCCAAATGCGCCCCGTAAGGAAGCCTTGTCGCCATGCACGGAGTCGAGGGCCTCTGCGCTACGGAAAGCCCCCTTTCCTTTGCCAGCGCCCGCACCTGCGCCTTCGAAAACCCCAGCTCCGCCAGCGGGCTTTCTATGTGCAGCTCCGCCAGCGCCTGCAGCCCCGGGCGGTACTGGCGCAGGTCGTCGGCGTTGGTTCCATCGAGGCACCACTGCGCCCCCATGCGCTCTGCGAACAGCTTCAGCCGCGCAAACAGCGCCCGCTTGCACAAGTAGCAGCGGTTTTTCGGATTGTCCTCTATGCCCGCCTGGGCCAGCTCGTCGATGACGATGATGTGCTGCGTTACCCCAAGCTCCTCTGCAACCGCCTCTGCCGCCAGCAGGTCGGTGGCCGGATGCAGCTTTGTCTGGAAGGTGACCGCATACACGCGGTTGCCGCTGTTTTCCGCAGCCTCCACTGCCTCCGCCAGCAGGAGGCTGCTATCCACGCCGCCGGAAAACGCCACGCAGACATCCTCCTCGGCATACATCGCCATGCGCTCCCGCAGCGCCGTTACCGCCGCGTCTCTTCCCCCGCTCACAGCGTTTCACCGCACAGGCTGCAAATTGCCTGATACACCGCCTGATAGGATTGCCCGCTCCTGCGGCAAATGTCCGCCACATCTTCGTACTCCGGATAGCACAGCGTCTGCTGCTGGAAGCGGCAGAGCTTTACGCGGGCGCTTCCCCAGGGCGTATTCACCGTGCGCAGGCTGCGCTCAAGCACTGTGCGCTCCACGGGATAGCGGCGGATGCCGATGGTCGTCGTGTGGCGGAATATGATTTCCTCCATGGCCGCTGTCTGCTCCGGCCGGCAAAGCAGCTGCAGCTGATAGGCCGGGCGCCCCTTCTTCATATATATGGGCGCATACCACACGTCGGCGGCCCCGGCGGCCAGCAGCTGTTCCATGGCAAAGCCCAGCGCCTCGCCGCTGCAGTCGTCGATGTTGGTCTCCATCTTTACCATGCGGTCGCTTTCCCATCCACTGCTTTTCTTTCCACCGGCATCCTGGCTGGCCGGCTCCGAACCATCCTTCTTTCGCTCGCCCTCTTCTTCCTGCGCGCTCAGGAGCATCGCCCGCAGGATGTTGGCGTTGGCAAACTCCTTTTTCCCTGCGCCGATGCCGATGCGCTGAATCGTACAGGCCTTCGGAAGCGGCTGCCCGCAGTGCAGCGCCGCCGCAATCGCCGCTCCTGTCGGCGTTACCATTTCCCCTTCGTTTTCTGTAGGGATCAGCTTCAGCCCGTAGGCCGCCGCGATGTTTGCGGTCGCCGGCACGGGAACGGGCATTACGCCGTGCTGGCAGGTTACGTAGCCGCTGCCCTCCCGCAGCGGCGATACGATAATGCGATCCGGGTTCAGAAGGTCGATGCAGACAGCGGTTCCGACGATATCCACGATGGAATCCACCGCTCCCACCTCGTGAAAGTGTACTTCTTCGATGGGAAGGCCGTGGGCCTTTGCCTCGGCTTCGGCTACGATGCGAAACATCGTCTCCGCCAGCTGCTTTGCCCGGGGCGATGCATCCAGACGGCCGATGATTTCCAGGATATCAGCCAGGTTGCGGTGAACGTGGGCATGGCTGTGCCCGTGTTCGTGGTCGTGAGAGTGCTCGTGGCTGTGACTGTGCCCATGCGCATGGGAATGTTCCTGCCCGTGGACATGTCCATGCCCGTGCGGATGCGCTTCCTCTTGCAGGTGCACGTCGAAATCAAAGGCATCAATACCGCATTTCTTCACCCTCCCGAAATGCAGGTGATAGCCGTCTACCTCCAGGCTGTCCAGCGCTTTCTGAAACGCTTTCCGGTCCACTCCCAGGTCCAGCAGCGCACCGACAGTCATATCGCCGCTGATTCCGGAAGTGCATTCCAAATACAAAATCTTTTCCATCGGTAGTCCTCCTTCTCTTTTTCCTTCCTTTTTATTCGCCTCCTGGCCCGCTGCGCCTTTTTATTTTTTATTTATTTCTGCAATGTGCCGATTGCCGGATGCGTTTGCCTCCTGCGCGCCTGCGGCTTGTCCTGCCGCAAATGCACTTTACGGTGCCGCAGATGCGGCCGGCTGCGCCATCCGGTTGATCTGCGCCGCCACATAGGCGGCCCCGTAGCCGTTATCAATGTTGACGACAGATACGCCGTTGGCGCAGGAATTCAGCATGGTCAGCAGGGCCGACAACCCTTGAAAGCTGGCGCCGTAGCCCACTGAGGTGGGAACAGCGATCACCGGCCGTTCCACCAGCCCGCCGATGACGGTGGCCAGCGCCCCCTCCATCCCGGCCACAGCGATGGTGCAGTTGGCAGCCCGGATGCGCTCTCTCTGCGACAGCAGCCGGTGAAGCCCGGCCACGCCTACGTCGTAGATGCGCTCTACGCGGCATCCGAAAAATTCCGCTGTCTGCGCCGCCTCCTCCGCCACGGGGAGGTCGGCGGTTCCCGCACTGCACACCGCCACGCATCCTTGCTGTGGCCGCGCCTTGCGCTCTACCTTCAATATCCGGGAAAGCGCGTCGTACTGCACATCTCCGATGGCCTGGCGCACGACCTCGTACTGGTGCTGCGAGGCCCGCGTTCCCAGTACCGCCTCGTTTTTCTTCAAAAGCCGCAGGTAGATTTCTCTCAGGTGTTCGTCTGCTTTGCCCTGGCAGAACACCGTTTCTGGAAAGCCGGAGCGCAGCGCCCGGTGATGATCCAATCTGGCAAACTGCAGATCCTCGTAGGGAAGATCTGTAAGTGCCCGCTCTGCCTGTTCTACGGACAGGCTTCCTTCTTTTACCTGCCGCAGCAGTTCCCTGATTTCCATAGCGTTTCCTTTCCCATCCAAAATCGTTTCTTCTTATTTCTGTATTTCCGGCTTCGGAGCAGTTTTTCCGCTCTCGCCGTTTTCAGTGCTCTCACCGGTTTTGTCGCCTTCGCCCGCCGCAGCGAACACCGGCTTTCCGCAAAGCGATACGATATCGCCACAAAGCTTTTGCAGCAGCGGCTGCGAATGGCTTACGACCAGAAGGCCGATCTGCCGCCTCTGGGTTTCTTCCAAAAGAAAGCTCCATATCTGGTTCTGCGTTACCAGGTCCAGCATGGCGGTCATTTCGTCGGCCAAAAGAAACCGGGTGCGCTCTCCCAGCGCCCTGGCGATACAGAAGCGCTGCAGCTCGCCGCCCGATAATTCCGCCGGATAGCGCGACATCCATTCCCTGCGGATTCCCAGGCCACAGATAACGCGCTCTGCGATCTGGTCGCCCTCTTCTAATACGTATTTCATCGCAAGCCGCGGGTTGACGGCCTGCTCGGGATGCTGCCACAGCAGCTGTACCGGACAGTAAGCGCCCCAGTCCTGCAGGGGCTTCCCATCTAAGAGAACCCGCCCGCTGCGCGGCTTTTGGTGGCCCGAAAGCAGCTGGCACAGTGTGGTCTTTCCCAGGCCGCTGTCCGCAGACAGGCCGAGCCGCTGCCCGCTTTCCAGCCTCAGGCTGACGCCGCTTACAATATCCGGCCCGCTGCCGTATCCGAAGCTCAGCTCCTGCGCCTCCAACAGCAAGCAAATCACCTCCCCTTCAGCTTCAGAAAGCCATCGTGCCCGGGCATGGCATCAAACAGCGCCTGCGAATAGGGATGCGACAGCCCTTCTCCCGTTTGAAACGCCTCTGCCTCTACCTGCTCCACTATCGTGCCCTCGTACATGACCGCAATGCGGTCGGCTGTCTGCGCGGCAAGCTCCAGATCGTGGGTGATCAAAAGCACCGCAGCGCCTTCCTGCGAAAGCTGCCGCAGGTGCGACAGCACCCGGCGCGCCGTAACTGCCGGCAGGCCCGGCGTCGGCTCGTCGGCGATGATCAGCCGGGGCGCCTCGACCACGGCGGAGGCCATCAGAACGCGCCTTGCCATGCCGCCGGACAGCTGAAAGGGATAGAGCTTCTGCGTTTCTTCGCTCAGGCCGTAGCGCTGCAGAGCCTTTGTGCACAGCGCTTTTCTCTGCGGGCTGCGATCTCCGTTTTGCAGCTGGCGGCCTACGTTCATCAGCGGGTCCAGCCAGGAAACGCCCTGTGGAATCAGGGCGATTTCCCGCCCCCGCAGCGCTTCGATCCTCTGCGCATCCAGCGGCCCGCCGTCGAAATACATCCGTCCAAGCACTTGCGCATTATAAGGAAGAATCCCCATAACCGCGTGGGCCAGCAGGCTTTTTCCCGAGCCGCTGGCCCCGACCACGGCAGTCATCTGCCCGCGGTCTGCGCCAAGCGTTACGTGCTGAAGCGGCGCCAGCTCTCTTCTGCGAAGCCCCCTGCCGTACTGCAAAAAGCGGATGGTAAGGTCTTCTACAGCAAGCAGCGGCTGATGGTCCTGGGCTGTTTGCACCATTGCCTCCGACGCTCCCGATGCTTCTGATGTTTTCGATGCTGCCGGCACTGCCGGTGCCTCTCTTTTGCGCCTCACCTATGCCTTCCCCCTTTACGAGTTCTCCTTGCAGGCTCTTCGTACAATTTCCTGTGTAAAATTTTCCCCTGCGCTTCTTTTTGTATTCTGCAATAGGGCCCTACAGGTGCGCCGATGCCGGGTCGAGCAGCGCGCAGACGCTTCGCCCCAGCCAGAAGAACAGCAGGATTACCAGTACTAAAAGCCCCCCGGGAAACAGTCCCAGCCACCAGTATCCCATGGACAGGTACTGCATGCTCTCCGACAGTATAATCCCTATCGCCGGCTGCTCCGGCGCCAGCCCGAACCCCAGAAACGTAATGCTGGCCTCGTGCAGCACCGCGTGGGAAAACAGCAAAATCAGCCCGGTAAACAGCTGCGGCAGAAGATGGGGCAGCATGTGGATGCGGGCAATGTAGCCCGGCCCGTGCCCCAGTTTTCGCGCCATCTGCACGAAACGGCTTTCCGCAAGCTGCAGCACCTCGCCCCGCAAAAGCCTGGCAAGGGAAGTCCAGTGCGTCAGCGCAATGCCCGCCGCCACACCGAAAAAGCCCTTTCCCAGGCCGTAGGAGATTAAAATGAGAAGCAGAATGTGCGGGATGCCTAACATCAGGTCGATCAGCCAGCTGACCACCGCATCCGCCGCCCTTCCCAGCACTGCCGCGCCGATGCCCAGCACCGCTGCGAATGCGGCGCTGACCAGCGCGGTCAAAACGCCCAGCCGAATGCTTAAGGACAGTCCCGTTACGGTGCGCACCAGCATGTCGCGCCCCATAAAATCCGTTCCAAACCAGTGTGCGCCGCAGGGCGGCAGGTTCTTCTCAGAGAAATCCGCGACCAGAGCTTCTTCCTTCCACAGCATCCCCGCTGCGCTGATGGCGAAAAGCAAAACGCAGATGAGGACAATGCCCGCAAGCGTCTTTGCCCGGCGGTTATCCCTCTGGCAGTTGTCCCTCTGCCGCGTTTTCATCGCACCTGTACTCATTATGCTCACAGCAGCCCACCTGCCTTGCGCATGCGCGGATCGACAATGCCGTACAGCACGTCCGCCATCAGATTTCCACAGAAGACCAGCGATGCGCTGGCAACGGTAATTCCCAGCAGAAGCGGCACGTCGCCGCCAAGCCCGGCCGTTACCGCCGCCTGGCCCAGCCCCGGATAGGAAAACACCTGCTCCACCAGCACAGAGCCGCCCAGGATTTCGCCCACAGAGGCAAACTGCAGCGTCAGCGCGGGCAGCGCCACGTTGCGAAGCCCGTGCCTGACTGCGACTGCGCGCCAGCTGTCGCCCCTGGCCCGGGCAAAGAGCACAAAATCGCTTTCCATCACCTGCAGCATCTTCTCGCGCACCTGCAAGAGGATATTGGGCATGCCGGAAAGCGACAGGCACAGCCCGGGAAGAACAGCGTGAACCAGGCGATGGCCCAGCCCCACCTGCTCTGCCGCCATGCCGATGGGCACGGAAAGCCCTACGGGAAGCCAGCCAAGCTGCACGGAAAATACGCTCAGAAGCAGCAGCGCCAAAAAGAAAGCCGGCGTTCCCGAAAGCAGCAGTGCCGCCCCTGTAATCACCCGGTCCGCCTGCGTCCCTTGTTTTGCTCCGGCGAGGGTTCCCAAGGCAAATCCCCCGGCGCCGCTGAGCAGCCACGCCGCTGCCGTAAGCCACAGGGAGTTTTTCAGCTTTTCGCCCATGACAGAGAGCACCGGACGGCGGTAGAGAAGCGACGTTCCCAGGTCGCCGGACAGCGCCCCGCGAAGCCAGGCCGCATACCCCTGTAACGGCGGCGTGTCCGCGCCCCAATAGCTGCGCAGCCTGGCGATCTGTTCCTGGCTCATAGAACCGAGCGCCGCCTGGCCCACGTTGGTCTGCAGAGGATCTACCGGCGAAAGCGACACGAGAAAAAACGCCGCAGCGCTGACGCCGAGCAAAAGCAGAAGCAGCCGCGCGCCCTTGCGGCAAAGAAAGCCTCCGCTTCGAAGCCATCTACTGCGCCAAAGCGCTTTATCCCGCCAGAATCCCCTGCCGCTCTGCACTGTTGTTTCGCTCTCAGACATGCGCTTTCTCACGATCCCCCTCCGTTCTCCTCCGCCTGTGCTGCGCTATCAAATTGCATCGCCGCAGGCAAGGGCCCCGCGCCCGTTGCCCTTACCCGCTGCCGCGCCTATTCCCAGCTCCAGCGGTCTACATTGTTGACGATGGACCAGCCGTGCCCATGGGGATGCAGCTTCTGCTCCGCTACTGCAAGCCCGTCGCGCACCCAGTAGAGGTGATCCACGTTCACAAGCCAGATCCACGGGATATCCCCCTGCTGCGTCAGGCCGGTTTTGCCGTTCCACTGTGCCTGCTTCCAGAGCGCGTTGGCTTCGTCCAGATCGGATGCTGCAAGCGCCCGGTCCATCAGATCGTCCACTTCGGCGTTGGCATAGGGCGAATACTCTGCCATGCCGTATATGGGCAGGCTGTGATAGATGTTGTACATTTCCATAGGCGTATGCGCGCCCCATCCCCACATGAGCGGCTGCCTCTGCGCCGCATCGTAGGCTTCATCCCAGCCCACGCCGCGGATGGCCGCCTGGATGCCTATGGCTTTTAACTGATTGGCTGTCTCGGCGCACAGCGCCTGCCGCAGCGAATCGCCGCTGGGATAGAGAAGCTCCAGCTCTGCGCGAAGCTCGCCCTTCTGCCGCACGCCGTCGGCCCCTTCGACCCATCCAGCCTCTGTCAGAAGCTGTGCGGCTGTCTGCACATCGGATTCGACCCGATTGTCTTCGCTGTACCAGGGCATTTTATCGCAGACGCTGTAAGCTGGCGAGCCGTATCCTTCCAGCACGTTTTCGATCATGGCCTGCCGGTCGAGGGCCAGGTTGATGGCGCGGCGCACGTTGACATCGCAGGTAACGTCATTTCCGACCACCGTCCCGTCGGGAAGCATGCTCTTTCGCACCGCCGGCAGGTTAAAGCCCCGGTTGTCCACGCTTTCGCAGGCCAGCAGCCGGTAGCCCTCCGGCGCCTGGACGCTGTAAGCTGCCGCCGTGTAGGCGATATCCACCTGACCGGCCTTCACGGCAGCAAAGGCAGCATCCTCCTCCATAAATACGATAACCACGCGCTCCATCTGCGGTGGCTGCCCGTAATACCGCTCGTTTGCCCGCAGGATTACCTGCTGCCCCTTATCCCACTGTTCCAGTATATAGCGCCCGGAGCCGACGGGGTTTTGCCCGTAATCCGGGCCGTAAGCGTGCTGCGGCACGATTCCCGTAACGGCCATGGTGTAGGGCCAGATGGAATACGGGCGCTCCATATAAAATACGACCGTGGTTTCGTCTAAGGCGACAGCTTCGTTCAGCATGGTGAAGTCGTTGACGGAACTGGTGTTTTTCAGTGTGTTGTAGGTAAATGCCACATCCTCTGCGGTCAGGGGATGGCCGTCGCTGAATACCACATCGTCGCGGAGGTGCACCGTCCACTGCATGCCATCCTCGCTGCAGCTCATATCTAAAGCCAGATCGTAGCCGATATCCAGATTTGGCGTCGTTACTGTCAGCGTGCTTTGAATCAGCGGCTCGTGCACGTGCTCGCCTGCGCCCCACCCGTAGGCCGGATCGAAACCAGCCTCTGGCTCTGAGCTGGCGCCCATGGCGATAACGACCTGGCCCTTTGCCGGGCCGCCCTGCGCCTGGTGATCGCCCCCGCCGCCACTAAAATCCCCTTCGGCCGCCTGCCCGCCGCACCCTGCCAGCGCTGCGCTCAGCGCCAGAAGGCAGGTCAGGCAGAAGCGGGCAGTGCAATGCCTGCTCCGTTTTTTGCTGTCTCTGCCGCCGCCGCGGACCAGGCGGCTGCCGCCGATGCTTTCGTCCGCGGTGCCCTTGCGGGTTCTCCTGGTTTTAGTTCTGCTGCTCTTACCGCAGATTTCGATGGTTTGAGCGGTTTGTCTATCTCTCATTTTCATGGCTTCTCCCGATCTTCTGCAAAAAAACAGAAAGGCGAAATATCCCTTGGGGATATGCTGCACCTTCCTGGTATCGTTTTTATCTGATTATTGCCGTTTGTCGCTGCCGCTTTGAGGCCCTGCCGGCTCTGCCAGCTTGTCCGGCGCGTTTTTTTGCTACGCGGGCGCGGTTTGCTGCTGTGCCAGCGCAGTCTGTTGCTGCTTTGGTGTGGTTTTGTTGTCCTTGCCGCTTCTGCGGCACTCCGGCAGCTTCGGCTGCCAGGGTAACGATTTCGTAGTTTCCATTTTACGGAACTTTTCAGCCATTGTCAACCGTTTTCTTCTTCAGCTTATGTCAAAATCCTACAATCTTTTGCAAATTTCTAATAATTCTCTATCTCCTATTTACAAACAGCGCCGTTTCTGCTAAGATGTGTCAGAAATACGATTTCGGACTTATAGAAACGGATGCAAGCTAGCAGCGATATGCGCTGTGGAGGAAGCGATATGCAAAATGCGCGGATGCGCGCCAGGCGGCTAAACCTTGCGCTCTATTATATCGACCACGTTTATTACGCCAACGAGCAGAAAAATTCCATCAAAGATTCGGAGCTCTGCCTGATGTACGCGCTGGACGACGGCTCTGCCCATTCGCAAAAGCAGATCTGCCAGGACTGGCTGATCCCGAAAACCACGCTGAATACCATCATCAAGCAGTGGGAGCAATCCGGCTATCTCAGGCTGAGCGCCATCCCCGGAAAGCGCCGCGAGCTGACGGTACAGCTGACAGATGCCGGAAAGGCCTATGCCAAGCCGTTTCTGGATGTGGTCTACCGTGCGGAAGACGAAGCCCTGCGGCAGACCATCGAACGGTATTCCGAACGATTTATCGAGGCGATGGAATATTACGGCGCTGCCCTGCGCGATTCCTTCGAACGCGAAGCCACTGCCGCAGAGCGCTGCCAAAGCGCTGCGGCAAGGCGGGCTAAAGCAGCGCAATCTCCCGGCAACCACCAACCCCTGTGAAAAGAAAGGCAGTCCCCTATGAAGCTCAACCAGTTACGTCAGAAGGAATCCTTTGCCTTAATCGGCGTGATTCTCAGCCTCGCCTGGCCCACGATCATCGAACAGGTGATGCAGACCGCCGTGCAATATATTGATACGGCCATGGTCGGCGTGCTTGGCACCGAGGCCACCGCTGCCGTGGGCGCTACCAGCACCGTGGGCTGGCTGGCCTACAGCTGCATCTTCGCCTTCGGCATCGGGTTTCTTGCCATCATCGCCCAGGCCTGCGGCGCAGGCGAAAAGGAAGCGGCGCAGCGCGCCGCCGCCCAATCTGTCCTGATCGTGCTGATCATCGGCATTGCTTCTACGGTGCTGCTCCTGTCGCTCAGCGGCATCATTCCGGTCTTTATGCAGGTAGAAAAGAGCATACAGCCGCTGGCTTCGGTCTATTTCTTTATCCTCTACCTCCCCTCTCTTCCGCGGACTGCCAGCGCTATTTTCGGCACTGTGCTGCGGGCGGCCGGCGATACCAGGACGCCGATGAAGGTAGGCATTATCGTCAATCTCATCAACATCGTTCTAAATTGCCTGCTGATCTATCCTTCGCGCACGGTCTGCCTGGCCGGCCTCGACTTTACTCTGCCCGGCGCGGGGCTTGGCGTCGTGGGCGCGGCCATTGCAAGCGCTGCGGCCTTTACCTGGGGAGGCCTTCACATTACCGTCGTTTTGTGGAAGCATCCGATGATTTCGCCGCGGGGCCTCAGCTTTCGCCCTGATAAATCTATCCTGCGGCCCTGCATACGCATCGCTTTTCCCAACATGCTGCAGCGCTTCGGCACTTCCCTGGGCTTTGTCGTCTTTGCCGCTATGATCAATTCGCTGGGCGAAATCGCTACCGCTGCGCACACCATCGCCAATACGGTGGAATCCGCCTTCTATATTCCCGGCTTCGGCATGGAAACCGCCGCCTCGACGCTGATTGGCAATGCCTACGGCGCGCGGGATGAAACGCGCATGAAATCCCTTGCGTCTATGTTTATCCCCCTCGTTATCTTCCTGATGGCGATTTCCGGCGCAGCGCTGTTTTTCTCTGCTCCTGCGCTGATGCGCCTGTTTTCTTCCAACGAAGAAGTCATATCCCTCGGCGCCGCCGTCCTGCGCATGGTCGCTGTCTCCGAACCGCTGTTCGGCTTTTCCATCATCGTGGAAGGCATGATGATGGGGGTCGGCAAGACCAGAGAGCCTTTTTTATTCAACATCGCAGGCATGTGGGGCATACGCATTACCGGCACCTTCCTCTGCACGCAACTGCTGGGGCTGGGGCTGATTTCTGCATGGGCCTGCATGATCGCCCACAACGTGCTGCTGTTTGTGCTGTACCTGATTTACTACACGCGCGGCTCGTGGAACCCGCTTCGCTCGCAGCATCTGCCGATGTAGATGCCCGGCCACACAAAAAGCGCCTGCCCTGCGGAGCCGGTGCACATGTGCATTATTCCGCAATGCGGTACTTCTGCTGTTTGCCAGAGCCCTCCTTAATCAGAAGTCCCTTTTCAACCATATCCCGTAAAATCAGAATAGCGGTCGCCTGAGATACTTTCAACTCGGCTTCCACATCTTTGCGAATGATGTATCCCTGTTGTTCAGCCAAACGGAGCAATATTTCCTGCCGGTTTGCTTTATCAGTAACCTTCAAAGGGGCTGTGGTGGTTACATGATTGCGCTCTCCTGCATAGTTGATGTTGGGCAGTGTGAGCTTAAAGGCGTTATCTGTGACCTCAAACTGCGGCTTTACTGCGCACTCTGCGTAACTCTCATTGATTTTTAGAATACCTGTACCGTAAGCCTCAATCAACTTCAGACGGTAGAACACATTAGCCAAATTCTGATTGCGGAGTGCAGATATACCCAGCATGATATCATCAAAGGTCAGGCCTCGAATCAGACCGCCAACGGTCACAAACTCAATGCGGTCATCAAAGATACTGATCAGCGTGGAGCTGCTGAAGCTATAGTCGCGGTGGACAATGGCATTGAGCAGTGCTTCACGCAATGCTTCGCTGGGATAATCCCGCTTGTCGATACGATCCAGCCCTTCAAATTCTGCACGGGTATGGTTGAACTGATCAATGCAGGAATAGGCATCTTCCAACTGTGTGAGCAAAGAGCCGCTTAACTCCTTGCGGTCACGAAACACGCTTTTCTTGCTGCCATCAAATACGGCCAGTTTAATGGTATGGATGCACTGGTCAGATAACAGCATGCCAAGATTGGTATAAGTTCCATCAGAGCCGATAATGTTTAATGTACGCTTTTGCTGATCTCCGAAAGGCAGGTTGTGTTTAGAAAAATAGTTCTCCGCTTTTTCAAACGTCAGTTGCTGATTGATAGAACGAGCGTCTTCATAGCGGTCGCCACTGGTCTCCTTAATCATATTTAGAATCGCAGTTTCTGAAGCTGGAACAGAGGAAGCATTCTGCCGTACATATACACCCTCTGGGCGGATACCCTTTCCGGCGAGGTAATAGGGGCGGGCGGTGCCCCTCTGCACCGTCAAAACCACAACAGGTTTTCCTTCAATCGCTTCAACAGCGCACTCGGTAAACATAGTGACATCGGGGCGAATGGAATCTCGAATCATGTTAGTAATGCGAAGCATGGTTGCGTCTGCGTTTTCTATGCCATAAACGCTTCCGTCATCACTCATACCAATATAAATTTTCCCACCCTCTGTGTTTGCAAAGGCAACTGCGGTGTATTTGATATCATCAATGTATTCCCGCTTGAATTCCGTAATTTTATTTTCAATCATAAAACGACTCCCAGTTCTAACAATCATTTCTAATTATTATTATAATAATTATCAGAAACAAATCAAGAGTGAAAAGAATATATTTTTGGACAAAGTTGTCGATTGCGATGCATTGAGCAAAAGAAATGGCGATATTGGAATTGGACACAAACGAAAATAACCGCAAGACTTCAAAACGATGACTTGCGGTTATTTTTACTTGTTTTGTACCTGCAGTGCCGCTGAGGATTCCGTTTGTTTCCCTGTAAGGTGGAGCCCTGCGGCAAGCGCTTTTTCTTTTATGCTGTCTATGTATCCGGGCGTTTGCACCAGCTCCGTTCTTACTTAAAACCGGCCGTCCTTCTGCGCCATGTGCTTGGCCAGCATGACGATTTTGCTGGAATAGCCCCACTCGTTATCATAGAAAGCGATCAGCTTAAAGAATTTGTCGTTCAACTCAATACCCTCTCTGGCATCGAAAATCGAGGTGTGTGGGTCGCCCACAAAGTCGGAGGAAACCACTTCGTCGTCGATGTATTCGATGATACCCTTCATGTAGGTTTCGGAAGCTTCCTTTACCTTTTTGCAGATATCCTCGTAACTGGCAGGCGTGCGCAGCATGACGTTTAAGTCGATTACCGAAACATCTGCCGTGGGCACGCGGTAGGAAATACCGGTCATCTTGCCCTTCAGCGAGGGGATCACCAGCGCAACTGCCTTGGCTGCTCCCGTGGAAGAGGGGATTACGTTATTGAATACGGAACGCCCGGTGCGCCAGTCCTTCAGCGAACGGCAGTCTACGACCTTCTGTTTTGCCGTAGCGGCGTGGATGGTGGACATCAGGCCCTGCTCGATGCCGAAGTTATCCTCGATCACCTTAGCCAGCGGAGCCAGGCAGTTGGTGGTACAGGACGCGTTAGATACCACCTGCATCTCCGGCGTATAGGTCTCGTGGTTTACGCCCATGACAAAGGTCGGTGTCTCTTTGTCCTTTGCAGGCGCGGAAATGATAACCTTTTTCGCTCCGGCTTCGATGTGCTTTAAGGATTTTTCCGTAGTAACGTAAGCACCTGTTGCCTCTATAATATATTCCGCTCCGCACTCCGCCCAGGGAATGGCTACGGCATCCGACTCGCTGTAAACCGGGATTTTTACGCCATTGACCACGATGCCCTTGTCGTACTTATCCAGCGTTCCCTGAAACCGCCCGAACATGGTATCGTATTTAATCATATAGACCATGTAATCCAGATCCGCGTTTCTAACGTTGATTCCGCGTATCTCTACCTCCGGATCGTCCATCGCTACGCGAAAGGCTACACGACCGATGCGACCAAAACCGTTAATTCCTATTTTTACCGACATGATTTCCTCCTCGCCTGACAGGCTCTTTCCTTAAAACAGATCGCGCAACCGCTCTCTTGCGGCATCTGCTTTTATCTTATCACAAACTTATCGAAAAGTCTAAGGTAATTTGCAGAAAAATCAATAATTATTTTTTTATCAATCTAAATTTTCAATAATAATTCCAGATAAAAATCCCCATTTTGAATCAGGGTTTTTAACAAATTCAATCAGGGAAAATCAGCGGCCGGCGCGGGTGCAACCGCTTGCCGCCGACGGTTTCCACGTCTGCATTCCAGCACGGTTTCCCGGATATCCCAGCGCTGCGCCGGTTCTGGAACTCAGATATTTTTTGCTTCGATCCCCTGCTCTGCCAGCACCTTTTTAATCAACTGTATTTTTTCCGGCTGTTTTTCGCTGATTTCGAACGCTTTTTCCACTTCTGCCGCAGCAGTCTCTATTTTTTGCGGGTCATTTCCGAATACCTCCGCTATAATTTCGCCCTTCTTTACCGGATCGCCCACCTTGCGCTGCAGCAAAATCCCCGCCGAGAGGTCGATTTTCTCTTCTTTCGTCGCCCGACCGGCCCCCGCATGCTGCGATGCCATGCCGATGGATTTCGCCGCAATCCGCCGCACAAACCCGTCTGCCGCTGAAAGCACCTGCCTGCAGCAAGCGGGCTGCGGCAGCAGGCTGTAATCGTTAAGAATCCGACAATCCCCGCCCTGCCCTGCGATAAAGTCGCTCAACTTCTGCAGCGCAGCGCCGCTTTGCAGAGCCTCCTGCGCCATCCGTTCGCCTTCCGCCAGAGACTGCGCCTTTCCCCCGGCGCAGATCATCATCCCCGCCAGGGCCAGCGAAAGCTGTGTAATATCCTCCGGCCCGCATCCTTTCAGCGTGTCGATGGCTTCGATTACCTCTGCACTGTTTCCCACAGCCCGTCCCAGCGGCTGGTTCATATCGGTGATGACGGCAATGGTCCGCTTGCCTGCCGCCTCCCCCATGCGCACCATCAGCCGGCCCAGCGCCTCGGCTTCTTCCTGGCGCTCCATAAACGCCCCGTCGCCGGTTTTCACATCCAGCACGATGGCATCGCTTCCGGATGCCAGCTTTTTACTCATAATGCTCGAGGCGATCAGCGGGATGCTGTCCACCGTGGCGGTTACATCCCGCATGGCGTACAGTTTTTTATCCGCTGCCGCAATGTGTGCGCTCTGACCGATAACCGAAAGCCCGGTGCGCCTGACCAGCTCCAGAAATTCCGTGGGCGCAAGGGCTGTGCGAAAGCCGGGAATGGCCTCTAATTTATCTACTGTGCCACCGGTAAAGCCCAATCCCCGGCCCGACATCTTGGCTACGGGCACGCCGCAGGCTGCTGCGATGGGCGCGACGATCAGCGTCGTCTTATCGCCCACGCCACCGGTGCTGTGCTTATCGACCTTGATTCCCTCGATGGAAGACAGGTCCGCCGTCTCTCCGGAACGCCGCATGGCATCGGTCAGGCAGAAGGTTTCTTCCTCGTCCATGCCGTTGAGGAACACAGCCATCAGGAGTGCCGACGCCTGGTAATCCGGAATATTGCCCGCCGTATATTCCTCGATAAAGTATTCGATTTCTTCCTTCGATAATTGCTTTTGATCGCGCTTTTTCGCTATGATTTCGTACATCGTCAAGGCTGCCACCTCCTTTACGGCCGCTTTAGAATCTGCGCAAGAAAGCTTTCTCCCGCAGGCGGTTTTCCCACGCCCAGATAGTCGCAGACTGTAGCTGCGATATCGGAAAAGGATGCCCTCGTTTTTAAGTCGATGCCCGCTGCTACCGGCTCGCCGCAGATGAGAAGCGGCACGTACTCCCGGGTGTGGTCCCATCCGCTGTGGATGGGATCGTTTCCGTGGTCGGCACAGATCATCAGGATATCCTCCGGCTGCATCGCCGAAAAAATCTGCGGCAGCCTGGCATCGAATTCCTCGATGGCTTTTCCGTAGCCGATGGGGTCTCTCCTGTGGCCGTACAGCGAGTCGAAATCCACTAAATTAGTGAAAATCAGCCCTGCAAATTCTTCGGACAGCGCGTGCAGCGTATGATCCACGCCATCCATATTATTTTTGTTGTGCAGGCTTTCCGTAACGCCCTGGTCGTTGAAAATGTCCTGGATCTTTCCTACAGCAAACACCGTCTGCCCCTCCTGCTTTACCAGGTCGAGCATCGTAACTGCAGGCGGCGATACCGCGTAATCCCTGCGGTCTGCCGTCCTCGTGTAGACGCCGTCCTTTTCCGTAAAGGGCCTTGCGATGACGCGGCCTACCTGCAGGTCGCCCACAAGCATTTCCCTTGCGATTTCGCAGTAGCGGTAAAGCGTCGCAAGCGGCACCACCTCTACGTTGGCGGCAATCTGAAACACGCTGTCCGCCGAGGTGTAGACGATGGGCTGTTTCGTCCTCTTGTGCTCCTCTCCCAGCTCCTTTATGATTTCCGTTCCGGAAGCCGCGTAGTTTCCCAGCGTTTTCACGCCGATTCGCCGTTCGTACTCAGCGATAAACGCATCGGGAAACCGGGCAAAGGTCTGAAAGGGCGTCTGCGTTTGCAGGCCTGCGATCTCCCAGTGGCCGGTGATGGTATCCTTGCCCTTCGACGCCTCGGAAAGCCGGGCAAAGCTTCCTTCGGGGCGCCCGGCCGGCGCTACCCGCAAGACGCCTTCAATATTCCCAAGCCCCAGCGCCTGCAGGTGGGGAATGTGCAGGCCGCCGCATTCCTCTTCCATTCGCTGTGCAATGTGGTCCAGCGTATGCGTTCCCGCATCGCCGTAACGCTTTGCATCCGGCAGCGCCCCGATGCCCAGGCTGTCCAGCACGATAACTGTAACTCTCTTCATCCGTTTCACTCCTTTGCTCGCTGTGGTTTTCGATAGATAAAACGCATGCACATCTGCCAGGCGTGTGTGCGCTTGATTTTTTCCGGTCTTTGGGGTTGCAAAAGCCTTCTTCTGCGGCTGTAACCTCCTGTCGCTGCTTCCTTCTGCCGCCCGTACACGTCTTGCACTTGCGATGCTCTATAGCAGCAGCAGCGGCGTGCAGGAAAGCCGGTCGCAGGATGTCAGAATGTATTCCACGCCGTTTTTTATCCCCTGCAGGCCGTTTTTATAAGCCTCTCTTCCGTGCAGGTGCCCGTACACCACCTTCGATACGCCGTATTCCTCGAACAGCTCCGTAAAGCCGCTGTCTTCCAGGCGCTCGTTGGTGGGCGGAAAGTGCATGGCGCCGATGCGCAGTTTCGTCCGCTGCGGGTCTTTGCGCTCCATATCCGCAAGGGAAAGCCGCAGGCGTAAGAGCTCTCTTTCGTAGATTTTCGCATCGTTTGCGGAAAAGCCCTCCGTTCCGGGACACAGCCACCCGCGGGAGCCCGCGATAGCGAAGGTTTCGCCTTCGTAGCTGACGTTCTGTAAAAAGTGCATGCCCGAAAATGCCTGGCTTAGTTTGGTAAGCGAGGTCCACCACAGATCGTGGTTTCCCTTTACCAGTACCTTTGTTCCCGGCAGGGCTTCGATCCAGCGAAGGTCCGCTTCGGCATCCGACAACCGCAGGCCCCAGGAGAGATCCCCGGAAAGGATGACGGTGTCCGCAGGCCCTACCAGCTCCATCCAGCGCTCCTTTACGCGGCCGGTATGGCCGACCCACGGACCGCCGTAAATGTCCATCGGTTTTCTTCCATCCAGCGACAGGTGCAGGTCGCTGATTACAAACACGCTCATGGGCGTTCTTCCTCTCTTTCTGCTGCCGGGACCATGCCAAAGCGCATCGCCTCGTTTGGCGTTTGCGGCGCTTCTTGCGCTTCCGGCATCTCCATCAGCTGCTGGCTTTCCTCCGCAGGCAGGGCCGAAACGCCCCGCAGGCGGCTCTGTATCTTTCTGGTCCTGACCCCCACCAGCTTATCCAGCTCCGCGTTGGCCTGGTTCAGCCGCTGCTGCGCTGAGGCCAGCACTGTACCGAATTTGTCAAACTCCGTCTTTACCGCGCCAAGCACATCCCATACCTGGCTGGAGCGCTTCTGAATCGCCAGCGTCTGAAAGCCCATCTGCAGGCTGTTTAAAAGCGCCGCCATGGTGGTCGGCCCCGCAATATTGATTTTATATTCCCTCTGCAGCACTTCTATCATTCCCCGCCGCACCGCTTCGGCATAGATGCTTTCCACTGGTAAAAACAGGATGGCAAAGTCGGTGGTAAAGGGCGGCTCCACATATTTTTCGTGAATATCCTTCGCAAAGGATTTCAGCCTTGCTTCGAAGGTTTTCCCTGCCTCGGCAATTTTCAGGCTGTCGCCCAGCTCGTAGGCCTCTGCCAGCTTCGCATAGGCTTCGGAAGGAAATTTCGCGTCGATGGGCAGGTACACCGGCCGTTTCCCATCGCCCGGCAGCCGGACGGCAAATTCCACGCGCTCGCGGCTTGCCGGCCTCGTCGCCACATTGGTGTCGTACTGCTGCGGCGTCAATATCTGCTCCAAGATGGCGCTCAGCTGGATTTCCCCTAAAATGCCCCTCGTCTTTACATTGGACAGCACCTTTTTTAAGTCGCCCACGCCAGCGGACAAGGCCTGCATTTCGCCAAGCCCCTTATACACCTGCTCCAGCCGCTGGCTGACCAGCTGAAAGGACTGGCCGATGCGCTCCTCCAGCGTCTTTTGCAGCTTTTCGTCCACCATATCCCGGATTTCGGCAAGTTGCCGCTGATGATCCAACTGGATTTTGGCAAGGCGGTGCTCCATGGTCTGGCGCATGTGTTCCAGCTTCTGCTCGTTTTGCATGGCGGAAGCGTTCATCTGCCGGGACAGCTCCGCCAGGCGGGCATCCTGCTGGCTGGCGGCCTGCTTCTGCCCTGCACTTACCATCTCGCCAAGGCCGCGAAAGCTCCCTTGCACATACTGCATCAGCTCCTGCCTGTTTTTTTGCAGCTGGGCGGTGATATCTGCGTCGATGCGCAAACACTCCTGTGAAACCTGACGGCTCTCCGCCCGCAGCAGTTCTTCCAAGCGCCGGAGATCGTCTCTGCTCTGCTGCTCCTGCCGCAAAAGCTGACGCCGCAGCGAAGCAATCGACAGCAGGCACAACAGCACTGCCGCCGAGGAAACGGCGGCAAGCACCGCTGTCAAAAGAATCGGCTCCATAATTTCTCCCTTATTTTCATCATAAGTCGAACGGATAACTCGTACAATTTATTATACCACACCTCCCGGTTTCACGAAAGGAGTTTCCCATGTACTTATCCCAGGCCCGCAGGGGCGATGTTCTCGAAATCCTCCGCTTTCCGGACGGCAGCGCCGCACTGCAGGCCCGCCGCCTGGGACTGTCCGCAGGCGCGCAAGTCCGCTGTACCTTCGCCATCGCTGGCGGCCCGGTAGTCATATCCGCAGGCAGCCAGCAAATCGCTCTCGGGCGGCCGCTTGCGCGCAACATCAGCGTCCGCCGCGCCGGCCTTACCTGCTGGCATACAATACCTGCAGCCCGTTCCACTTCTACTTTGGGAGGCCTCCTATGAACACCGTATGTTCCGCGGTTTCCACTGCATCCGCTGCTGCCCCTGTTCGCTCTGCCGGTGCTGCTTGTCCCACCGATACTGTTTCTATCGTCGCTCTTGCCGGAAACCCCAATGTAGGAAAATCCGTGGTGTTCCGCTGCCTGACCGGCCGCTATGCCGAGGTTTCCAATTATCCCGGAACCACCGTAGATATTGCGCGCGGCACCTGCGGCCCGCTTTTGCTCTGCGATACTCCCGGCGTCTTCGGCCTTTCGGACCTCAACGAGGAGGAAACCGTCGCCAGGCGCGCTCTGATGGACTGCGAGGCTGTCATCAACGTAATCGACGGCACGACACTGCACCGCGATCTGTTTTTAACGCTCCAGCTGTGCGGCCTGCAAAAGCCGATGCTGGTCGTCGTCAATATGATGGACTTAGTAGAAAAGGAACGCATCCAGCTGGATCTTCCCCGGCTTTCCGCTGCGCTGGGGCTGCCTGTCGTCGCCGTAGCTGCTGGCAGGGGAAGCGGAATCGACACCCTGCGCTCTGCCGTTTTGCAGCAAAAGTTCTGCCTGCCGCACCTGCATCCGCACATTTCCGGTACGCCCTCAGACGACAGCGAAGCTCTCGAAGCGCAGGCTCGGACCCTTGCCCGGCAGTGCAGCATTCCGCTGCCCTTCCGCCGCGCCTATATAAAATCGCCGGACAGGTATCTGCTCCATCCGCTGGGAGGTTTTCTGCTCTTCGCCTCGCTTCTGCTTTTCCTCTGGTTCTTTTTAGGACAATTCCTGTCGCAGACCGTCGTAGGCGTTACGCAGGGCGTTCTCATGGACCAGCTGTGGTACGACGGTGTCTGCTCTCTTCTGCAGCCTCTGCTTAGCGCAGACAGCCTGGCCGGCTGCCTGCTCTACGGCGAATACGGCCTGCTGACGATGGTTCCTTCTTATCTGCTCGGCCTTCTTCTGCCCCTAGTCGCCGGCTTTTACTTCGTGATGTCGCTTTTGGAGGACTCCGGCCTTCTGCCGCGGATGGCAGTGCTCTCCGACCGGCTGTTTTCACACTTTGGCTTAAACGGCAAAGCCGTTATTCCCATGCTGTCCGGTTTCGGCTGCGTTACCATGGCCCTGATTTCCACCCGCATGCTGGGCTCGCGCAGAGAGCGCCTGATTGCGGCTCTGCTGCTTTGCACGGCCATCCCCTGCTCTGCGCAATGCTCGATTATCATGGCTGTCGCCGCTTCGCTGCCGCTGCGGCTGCTTCTCTTTTATCTGTGCGCGATTCTGCTTTTGTTTATTTTTACGGGCCTTCTGGCGAACGCCCTGCTTCCCGGCGATTCCAGCCCGCTGTTTCTTTCGCTGCCGCCGCTTCGCTTTCCGCAGCTTTCCAACGTGCTGCACAAGACGCTTTTGAAATCCCGCAGCTTCCTTGCTGATGCCGGGCCGCTGTTCTTAGCCGCCGGAGCCTTTATTTCGCTTCTCAACTACACCAGCGGCTTTTCCGTCCTCCACCGGTGGCTGCTGCCGCTGACCGACGGCATGCTCCACCTGCCGCCTCAGGCGGTAACGCTGCTTCTCATGTGCCTGATTAAGCGGGATCTGGGCGCCGCCTATCTGTTTTCGATGATCGCCCGCGGAATGCTGTCGCCTGTTCAGATTACCGTGTGCCTGATTACGACGACACTTTTCGTTCCCTGCTTCGCCTCGCTTGCCGTTTTGGCCAAAGAGCAGGGGGCTGCTGCCGCTGCTGCACTGTGGCTGTTCAGCCTGCTGCTGGCCTTTGCCGCGGGGAGCGCCGCTGCCGCGTTTTTGCCGCTGATTGCCTGAAGCCTCCGCCACGTAAAAAATACGCAAAAAAACGCGCGCGTGAATAATTAAACGCGCGCGCGATTTTTCGCGCGATTCCGCGCGATTATGTTACAATGCTGTATTTCACCGCGCGTGTTCGCCCCTCTGCTTTTAATTCATTATCCAGTACCATTTTCTTCAAAAGCCTGTATGCCTGATCCTTTCCTATACTCAGCAATCGACATACATCGTTTCTCGTTACTGTTCCTCCCTGCTTTGCAGCCAATGCCAGAATCAGCCTTCGATATATGATTTCATCGTTCTCCATTTGTCGCACATATCCAACAGTATTATCCTGCGTTTTCGATGACTTTATGCTTAATGTATATGCGCGCACTTTTCCGCTGCTGACAGCTTTTAACAGACCGCTTTCCATTAACTTTTCCACATTTGCTTCCGTTCGGCTTTCGCTGATATGAATGGCAGCTGCCAGTTCCGAAAGCGACATGCGACGCTGTTTCTGCAGTGCTGACAAAATGAGCAGGGAGTTGATGGGAAGGGAACGGCCCAAGCGCTCCTCTTCTTCTGAAATCATTTTTGCAAAGGCAATGTCAGCTTCTGCCCGCTGGATAAACAATTTTACATATGCCTTTGTGGATTCAGCATAATCCGGCAACGGTCTTCCATAGATGATTGAACCTTCAAAAATGCGGTCGATTCCTCTTCCTGTTTTCTCTGCCAGTCCAATCCGTTTCATGGCATCTGCAAGCGCCTGATTTCTGCCGTGAGGTTCTACTGTCAGCAGGTTATTTAAGTTCACACCTTCAATAAAACCACCGGGGCTGCTGATCGTCAGCCCCTCATCTTCAATCGCGACTCTCACCTGCTGCAATACGGAATAATCCCGATGGCAAAAAGCATTCACCAGCCCTTCGCGAAATGCCGCTTCCGAAAACTCGGGAATAGGCACCCGGAATAAGCCGGATTCCATCTCCCGTTCCGGATTCCACGCTTTAAAGTAATTCTCAAATAACTCAAAGACGGCCAGCAGCGGCTTTGCCAACTGTTCGTTCATTCGGATTTTTGTGCCTTCAAGTACCTGAAAGCTGCATTTAGCCGTTGGCAGCAATGTCTCTATGCGTTCTTCCTTTCCAATCAGAAGCATGCCCGTAACCGTCGGCAGCAATTCACCGTTTTCTTCCTTTACAAAGCGAAGCGCTTTATCCAGTTCTTCATCGCTTATCTCTATCAAGGATTTATCGCCGTTCCTTCTTTTTATAATATTCCTGAGCCGGACACGCTCATTCAAATCAAAATCCTCTGCAGAAGCTCCGCTCACCACCTGTGCAGAAAAATCCAACAGGCTGAGTTCAGAAAGGCGCGTATTGATTTCGTAGGGATACATTGGCACATTCTCCGGCGTACCGTCTACTTTTAATCTTCGCCTCAGAATTTTACCGTCAGAAGCGGCTACTATGGTTCTGCTCATGGGAATTTCAATTTTTAAAATATTCTTCCCCTCTTCGGCGATCAGCTCTGCCCTGACACCCACAGCTGGAACGGTTCTGTTGGCGATCAACGCTGCCACGCCTGTTTCATCCGCATGTTGAGCATGAATTCCGGTAATTTCACCATCATCCTCCACACCCAGATATAAAATACCGCCTTCTGTATTTGTTATTCCAACCACAGCGTCGATCAATTCTGCATCGCCAAGCCTTTTCCTGTCGCTTTTAAATTCGATCATAAGCGTTTCCCTTTCGGGTATTGTCCTCATGCCGCACCTCCCTTGTCTGTAGTCTATCACAAAACGCGCGCGCGTTCAATCATTCGCGCGCGCGATTTTTCGCGCGATTCCGCGCGATTGCGACAAGGCAGCCAGCTTGCACATCCAACACACGCTGCACGTTTCTCGCACATTGTACATTCCTTGCACACACGTATCTCCTGCAAACCATGCGTCTTATGCGCAGCCTCTTTCTACGCAAAAAGCTCCTTGCCGTTTGCCGGAAACCCGGCAGCGGCAGGAGCTTTGTTTTTTCTTTGTTTATCGGAAATCGCACTACCGTCCGGCCAGCGCCTTTTCTCTCTGCTGGGCGATGTATTCGTCGTAAGTGCAAAGCCGGTCAATCATGGCGCCATCCACAAATTCCACGATGCGGTTTGCTACCGTCTGAATAAATTCGTGGTCGTGAGAGGCAAACAGCAGGTTTCCCTTAAAGTCGATGAGGCCGTTGTTGACCGCCGTAATGGATTCTAGGTCCAGGTGGTTGGTGGGCTGGTCTAAAATCAGCACATTCGAGCCGTACAGCATCATGCGCGACAGCATGCAGCGCACCTTTTCGCCGCCGGACAGTACCTTGACCGGCTTGAACACGTCGTCGCCGGAAAAGAGCATGCGTCCCAGAAATCCGCGCATAAAGGTCTCTGTCGTCTCTTCGGTAAACTGCGACAGCCACTGCACCAGATTCAGGTCGCAGTCGTTGAAAAATGCGGAATTATCCATGGGGAAATACGAGGTGGTAATGGTCGTTCCCCACTTGAAGCTGCCTTCGTCCGGCTCGATTTCCTCCATGAGGATTTTAAACAGCGTTGTGTTTGCGATTTCGTTTTCACCGACAAAGGCAATTTTATCGCCCTTATTTACCCGAAACGATACGTTATCCAGTACCTTTACGCCGTCCACGGTCTTGGAAAGACCCTCCACCGTGAGGATTTCCTTGCCTGGCTCCCTGTCCATAGTAAAGCCCACAAAGGGATAGCGCCGGGAGGATGCAGGCATTTCCTCTACCGTCAGCTTATCCAGCAGCTTGCGCCGCGAGGTCGCCTGCTTGGATTTGGATTTATTGGCGGAGAACCGCTGAATAAAGCTCTGCAGCTCTTTGATCTTCTCTTCGTTTTTCTTGTTCTGGTCGCGGATCATACGCTGGATCATCTGGCTGGATTCATACCAGAATTCGTAGTTTCCGACGTACATTTTAATTTTGCCGTAGTCCACATCCACGATGTTGGTGCACACGGTATTGAGGAAGTGGCGGTCGTGAGATACTACGATGACCGTGCCCTCGTATTCCATGAGAAAATCCTCCAGCCAGTCGATGGCCTGGATGTCCAGACCGTTGGTCGGCTCGTCCAGAAGGATGATGTCGGGTTTTCCGAACAGCGCCTGAGCCAGCAGTACCTTTACCTTTTCCTTTTCCATCAGGGTATCCATGCCGCTGTAGAGGATGTCGTTGGACAGGCCCAGCCCCTGGATTAAACGGCTGACATCGGATTCTGCCTCCCATCCGTTCATCTCGGCAAATTCGCCCTCCAGCTCCGAGGCGCGGATGCCGTCCTCGTCGTTAAAGTCCTCCTTGGCGTACAGCGCATCTTTTTCCTTCATAATGTCGTACAGCCTCTGGTTGCCCATGATGACGGTATCCAGCACCGTATATTCCTCGAAGGCGAAGTGATCCTGCTTTAAAACCGACATGCGCACCTGGGGCGGAATGGACACCGTGCCTGTGGAGGGTTCCAGATCGCCGGACAATATCCGCAGGAACGTGGACTTGCCCGCACCGTTGGCTCCGATGATGCCGTAGCAGTTGCCCGGCGTAAATTTTAAATCTACATCTTTAAATAAAGCCTGCCCGCTGAAGTTCAAACTTACATTTGTTACTGTAATCAAGTGCTCTTCCTCCCATATCTCTTGTTCTCTTCTATCCGCAAATATAACCCCGTAAGGCCGGCATACGCGCCTGCACCTACGTGGAAGCGAAAATGCCGCGGCCAAGCCGGAGACGCCATGCGCCAAAACGTCTGCACAGCCCCCGAGGCAGGCAACCACAGCGTACATGCGGTATTCACCGCGTGCAAAAGCCGACCAGCGCCTACGCTTTATCGTAAAGAGCGTGCAGAAGGGTCTCTGCACGCATGTATTATACATATTAACATAAATAAAAGGGCTTCGCAAGGTTTTTTAATCAATCTTTCTCCGTTTTTAATATTGACTGTAATAAATTTAATGCTAAAGTCATTTGTGGACTGAGCCACTTATTTTTATGATAAACATAAATTGAATTATATATTTTTTCATCAAGTTCTGTTTTTACTGGTACTAATGCTCCATTTTTTAGTTCTTTTTCGATAGCATATGTTGGGACAATAGCAACGCCCAAATTATTCATAACACAACGTTTTACGGCTTCAATACTCTGTACTTTCATATATGGATTAAGAACAATGTCTTTTTGAACAAGATATTTATTCAACTCTAATTGATAATATCCTTGTGGTTCATTACAAATTAGGCTGACAGGCTTCCTTTGATGTGGCGTTATAAAATCGAGCAAACTACTATCAGCAAAAGGAGAAGCGACAAGAAGAGCTTTATAAGTACCGAGCTCCTTATGAATAACAGTATCAGGATAATGGTCTTTTTCGCAATTTATACCTATATCAGCAGTGCCCTCCACAATAGATTGATTGATTTCTTCGGACTGTATCGAATTTACAATAAGTTGAATATTAGGCGCTTCATGTAAATATGCCTGTAAAAAAGGTTGCATAGTATAAATTAAAATGGAATCTGGAATTGCTAGCTTTAACGTTCCTGTTATTTCAGACAAACTCTTTCCATAATTACTAATCTGCTCTTCTCCTTGTAAAATTGCTTTTATGCTGGGAAGAATATCCTTTCCTGCTTGTGTCAATTTCATTTGACGTCCGATTTTTTCAAACAGCTTAATAGAAAGTTCTTCCTCTAATTGTTTTATTTGAGTAGTGACTGTTGATTGTGTGTAGTTTAATTTTGTTGCAGCTTTTTGAAAACTACCTGTTTCTAAAATAGTAATAAGAGTTGTTAAATATTTCGTATTCATAACATCCTCACTACAGTTCAAAAAAATTGAATTTTAAATTCGTTTTTTTTGTTTTTTTAATGTTTTCTCTTTTGCTATTATATAATTGCAAAGAAAACGTTGCAAGTTAAAATGGGGAGGAAACTATTATGAATTTTCACTTTACAGAAGAAGAACAGAGACTACTAAATCAAATGCATGAATTTGCAGTTAATGAGGTAGCACCATTGGCTGCTGAACTTGATGAACAGGAACGTTTTCCGGAAGAGGCCAGAAAACGACTAAGTGAAATGAGAATGATGGGAGTTTGTTATCCGAAAGAATATGGCGGTGGTGGTCATTCTTACTTAACATATATAGCCATGGTGGAAGAACTTTCCAAACACTGTGCTACAACTTCCATTATGTTTGCAGCACATCATTCTTTAGGCGCATTTGCGCTTTCTGTACTTGGGACACCTGAGCAGAAAGAAAAATTCCTTGTACCTCTTATGAAGGGCGAAAAATTAGGAGCTTTCGGTGCAACTGAACCCGATGCAGGAACTGACTTGGGAAGCCAACGTACAAGAGCTGATGATATGGGGGATTATTGGCTTCTAAATGGCTCAAAGGTCTTTATTACAAATGGATATTATGCAGATATTTATTTCATCAGTGCTGTTACAGATAGAACACAAGGAAGCAAGGGAATTTCAGCTTTTATTGTAGAAAAGGGAACTCCTGGATTTTCCTTCGGAAAAAAAGAAAATAAAATGGGTATTCGTGGCTCCGCAACTTATGAGTTAATATTTGAAGATTGTAAAATCCCAAAAGAAAATCTGCTTGGTGAATTAGGAAAAGGCTTTAAGACAGCTTTAACAACATTAGACGGCGGTAGAATTAGCGTTGCTGCACAGGCCTTAGGCATTGCACAGGGCGCAGTTGACTGCTGTAAGAAATATATAACCGAACATACATCAAACGGAAAACGACTCTCTCAACATCAATACACACAATTTCAATTAGCCGATATGCAGACAAAAGTTGATGCAGCACGACTACTCGTGTATCGTGCTGCTCAGGCAAAACAGGATAATGAGCCTTATGCACAATACGCTTCAATGGCTAAACTATTTGCTTCGGAAACGGCTATGGAGGTTACTCGCCATTGCATAGACTTAGTTGGCTATGATGGCATATCGAGAAAATATCCTTTTGAACGCTTCATGCGTGATGCAAAAATTACAGAAATCTATGAGGGAACAAGCGAAGTACAACGTATGGTTATTTCTTCGTGGCTGAACGTTAAATGATAGATCGTATGCAAGAAATATGATCGCCAGCAATCAGCGCAGAAACAGCCGCACCAGCCGTTCCTTCCGCCGCGTATAGGGCGGATAGCGCAGCGGAAGCCCGATTCCCACCGGCGTTTCCACGATGGATTTTATGTGCGAAAAGGTTTCGAAGCCCTGCCTGCCGTGATAGCTGCCCATGCCGCTTTCGCCGATGCCGCCAAACCGCAGATGCGGGCTCGCCAGATGCACGAGAGTATCGTTGAGGCAGCCGCCGCCAAAGGGCACTTTCTCTAAAAAGCGCCTCTTCATTTCTCCGTTGCGGCTGAACAGATACAGCGCCAGCGGATTGGGATGGGCTGCGATGATCGCCTCGGCTTCTTCTGCCGTCCGGTAGCTTATCACCGGCAGGACCGGCCCAAAGATTTCCTCCTGCATTGCGGCATCGGACAGCGTTATGCCGCGCATCAGCGCAGGCTCCATGCGCAACCCTTCCACACGCCCGCCAAAGACCAGTTTCTCCGAGTCGAGCAGCGCCTGCAACCGGTACAAATGGCGTTCGTTGACAATGGTCGGATAGTGAGGATTGTGCAGCGGGTCGCTTCCGTACTGGCTTTTTACCGCCGCAGAAAGCAGCTGTATCAGCGGTTCGCAGATGCTTTCCTGCGCCAGCACGTAATCCGGTGCCACGCAGGTCTGGCCGGCGTTGATGAACTTCCCGAAGGCGATGCGCACAGCCGCGCGCTTTAAATCAGCCGTCTCGTCTACGATGCATGGGCTCTTTCCGCCCAGTTCCAGGCTGACCGGCGTCAGCGTTTTAGCCGCCTGCTCCATCACAAAGCGCCCTGCGGCCTTTCCTCCTGTAAAGAAGATATAATCGAATTTCTGT
Organism: uncultured Peptostreptococcaceae bacterium; assembly: GCA_949740445.1. Classification (GTDB taxonomy): domain Bacteria; phylum Bacillota; class Clostridia; order Peptostreptococcales; family Anaerovoracaceae; genus RGIG446. The sequence goes on from CATJIF010000074.1 coordinate 37,953, forward strand.
GAAAGCAGCGCCTGGTTTTCCTCCCGGCCTCCGGCTATCACGGCGACGTATTCTCTCGGAAACACCGAGCTCAGCAGTTTTTCCACAACCCGTGCCGCAGCCGGCGCGTCGGCGCTGACCTTTACAACTGCCGTATTTCCAGCGGCCAGAGCGTCGATCAACGGCTCGATGGAAAGCAAAAACGGATAGTTCCACGGGCTCATAATCAGCACCACTCCGTAGGGCACGGGCAGCTCGTAACTCCTCGCCGGCATGTGCGCGACAGGCGTGGGTTTTCTGCGCCTGGCCGCAAGCCCGGGCAGGTTGCGCCAGAAATAGCGAAGCTCGCTGAGAGAAAGCCCGATTTCCGTCATGTAGCTTTCCGCCCGGCTCTTTCCCAGATCCTCTTGCAGCGCTGCGGCAATCTCCGGCTCCATGCGGCGGATGACCTCAGAAAGCCGCCGCAGGTATTCCCTGCGCCCAGCTACCGGAAGCGTGGCTCCTGTGCGGAAAAACCGGCGCTGCTCTTCGACGATGGCTGCTATGGTATGGCCCTGCTTCGCTTGTTCCTGCATATTCTGCTCCTTTTTACTTTCTTTGCTTTCGAATGCTTACAATGAAGCACCCCTTCCATCACAGTTTCCCCTCCTGCCCCTTCAGATACTTCTGCACCAGCTCCACATCCGAGGGCGTATCCACATAGCGGCTTCCCCGCTTCTGCCTAGTTTCGCGGCCCTTTCCCGTCAGCAGGATTACCGTGGCTGGCTTCGCTTCTTCGATGGCGGTTTTTATGGCCTCTTCCCTGTCGGCGATGATTTCAAAGGCGCACCCCTGCGCCTTTACGCCTGCCGCAATTTCCGCGTTGATTTCCGCAAGGGGTTCTTCCCCGGCGTCCTCCTCGGTGATATAAATTTTCGCCGCATACTTTCCGGCGACCTCCGGAAGCTCGCGCCGCCGCGCCTTCGCCTTTCCGCCAGGGCATCCGAAGATGCCGACGATGGTCTTTCCGCTGTACTCTTCGATTGCCGAGGTGTAGAGCCGCTCGAAGCTCAGTCGGTTGTGCGCGTAATCCACAATTACCGTAACGTCGCGCCTGCGGTCGCAGAACACTTCCATGCGCCCGCTGACCCGCGCCGTCCGCAGCGCCTGCGCTATTGTCTCTACCTCGATGCCTATGTCGGATGCGACAGCGATGGCCGCCAGGGCGTTTTCCACGTTAAAAAGCCCCGGGATTTCCATGGCAAATTCTCTCTCCCAGCCCGGCGTGCGCACGACAAAGCGGGTAAGCCCATCCTGTCTGCGGATGTGATGCGCATATACCTCCGCCTCCGGCTGCGTGCCGATGGTAATCACGCGCTCGCACCGTTCCGTACAGCACAGGATTTCGTCGATGTGATTGGAGTTCAGGTTTACTACCGCTGTCCGGCACTGGCTGAAGAGCTGCAGTTTGGATTCGAAATAATCGTCAAAGTCCCGGTGTTCTCTATCGCTGATGTGATCCTCGCCGATGTTGAGAAAGCATCCGTAGCCGAACTCTATCCCCTGCACTCTGTGATATTTCAGCGCCTGGCTGGAAACTTCCATCGTCAGGTAGCCGATGCCGCAGTCCACTGCATGGCGGAAGTGCCGCAGAAGCGGCATGGCCTCCGGCGTGGTCAGATGGGATTCGAAGCACTCCCTGCCGTCGTAGGTTTCGATGCCGCTGACCACAGCCGACAGGGGACTGCCCTGCGCGGACAGCCACCGGTCCAGAATCTGCCGCAGAAAATAGGTGGTCGTGGATTTCCCCTTTGTTCCGGTAATGCCGACCAGGCACAGCCTGCGCCAGGGCTCGTCGTAAAAGAGATTGCCGACAGCGGCCATGGCAAGCCGCACATCCCTTACGGTGATTGCGGCGATGGCTCCGGCCTCTGCGGCCGGTGTTTCACCGCTGCCCTTTTCCCTGTACGTCTGCGCCTGCGACAGGCAGTCCGGCTCGCCCACGCAGCAGATTGCCCCGCGTTCGATTGCTTCGTTTAAGTATTGCGGCCGGAAATGTGCGCCCTTGCACACAAACAGCGTTCCCGGCTGTACTTCTTTAGAATCGAAGGTCAGCCCCTCCACCCGCTGTCCCTTCTGCGCGTCCGTCAGATGCACGTCGGTCAGAAGCATCTGACGCTTCAGCAGATTGACATAGGTTTCTATCGTATATGGTTCTCGCTTCATGTTTGTTTTCTCCTGACGCAGAGCCGCGTTTTCGCCGGCACGACTCCGCGCATCCGTGCGTTTCCCATGGCTGGCAGACTTGCCCTGTACCTGCCAGCGTTCACGCTTGCTATCGCCCTATGGCCTGCGGCCCGCCCGCGTTTCTGCTTTGCGCTCTTTTACTTTCCGAGATATTTTTTATATTTTGCATAATGGCCCAGCTGGTTTTTCAGCAGGCGGATTTTCTTGGACATGCTGCTGTCCGGCGCATAAAAGAGCGGGTTGACTGCCTTGCCTTCGCCGATCAGCCTGCGCATGTCCGCTTTTGCCGCCTCGTCCTTTACATAGCGGAAGGCCACGCCCTTGGGAACCACCATCCACAGCGATTCTTCCTCCACTGCCCGGAAAGAAAGCTCTTCCCCCTCGATATAATCCCGCACCAGATATTCGGCGATGTTGGCCCCAGCGCCGGTAACGTAAAAATTGCTGCGCCCCTGCCGGGTGTTGATTTCAAAGACGCGGTACGTATTGTCGCGCTGGTCGTATTTGATGTCGAAGTTGGAAAAGCCCACAAAGTGCAGTTCCTCCAGCAGCCGCTTCAGCGCCTCCTCCAGCTGCGGGTTGCGCTCCGTAAGGATGACGGCGTGATTGCCGATGCCGTGAGGCGTATGCTCTTCCAGCAACACGTGCCCCAGGCACATCATCTTTACCTTGCCGTTGCGGTCGGAATAACTGGTAAGCACCCGCATGTACGAATCGTCGCCGGGAATAAAATTCTGAATGATGACAGAATCCCGATAGCCGGAAGCATAGATGTCGGTAAGCACCTGCGCTACCTGTTTCTCCGTTTCGACCTTGTATACTTTTTTTTGCGAAGCGTAAGGATGCCGCCAGTATTCAATGCCGTTTGAGGGCTTAACGATAAACGGCCCGCCAAAGGGCAGGCTCAGCGTCAGGGAATCCTCCGGATGATGCACGAACGTCTGCGGATAATCCACGCCCATTTTCTCGCACAGCTGATAGAATTTCTCTTTGTGAATCAGCTCGTTCATCAGCTCGCTTCCGATGTACGGAGCGATTACATTCTCCGGCAGCCTGTCTTTATTTTCGCTGCACAGCTGCACGTAGCTGTCGCCGCATCCGATGAGCAGCACCGTCGTTTGCGCGTGCGCTTCGGCAAATTCGGTTACAAGACGCAGGAAAGTTTCTTGCTCGTCGGCTTTTTCGTTGGCAGTATAGCGGATGATTTTGCTGTTGTGGCACGGACCTGTCGGATATTTCCCGTAGCCGTAGCTGACGATGCCGTACGCCTGATGGAAGGCCCTGGCCACGCTGTATACGTTGATATCCCCGGCAAACAGTAAGGGGATGAATTTCGTTTCCATACTGAACTCCTTTTTTATATAGTATAGCATATCTTATTTGCCGCAAGATATACTTTTACGCGGAAATGTTGAGCGCCCGCCATCATTCCTCGATAAAATACTTCGCCGGCACCTGCCCACACAGCCACACGCCGTTTTCTGCGCGGTAGAACCTGTAGCCGTCTCTTGCCATAGCTGCCGCATCAATCGTAATGACCGCCGGCATCCCGTGGCGCTTACCCACCTGCACGGCGGTTTCAAAATCGCTGGACAGGTGCACGTGCTGCCGCTTCATCTTTTGAATGCCCCCAGTTTGAATCGCAGAAAGAAAGCGCGCCGCCGTCCCGTGATAGAGCCGCGCAGGCGGTATTTCCTGCTTTAGCTCCACATCCACTGCCAGGGAATGCCCCTGATTGGCCCGTATTTTCGTATGGTCTTCGTTATACGCATAGCGCTGCTTGTTGTTTTGCGCCACAATGCGCGCAAGCGTTTCCCTGTCGATTTGCCGCCCCGTGCGCCGCACGCCGGCAATCAGGGCTTCCACATCTGCCCATCCGTGTTCGTCCAGCGCAATCCCCGCTGCCTGGGGATTGTGCCGCAGCACCAGGCTGAGAAACCGCCCTAACTTGATATCTCCTTCGCTTTGCCGCGTGTGTTGTTTTTCCATGTGCTCCATCCTCCATTTCCTTCTTCATTTTGCTGCAAAATGCAGCCGTGTGGCAGGCCAGATGTTTGATAAAACCAGTTTACTATATGCGATAGACCAAAACAACCACTTTCCATCCGTTGCTGACAAATGGCGTCTCCCATGCTATACTGTATAAAACTGTATAACACTGTACAACAGGGATCGCTTTTGCACAGCGCTGGCGGTCCCCCTGTCCTCCGATGATTGCAGAAAGGAAGCAAACACATGCCGCACTTCGGACTTTTGGGCGAACACTTAGGCCACAGCCTGTCGCCCCGCCTTCACGAGGAAATTATGAAACAGCGCGGGATTTCCGGCAGCTACACGCTGATCGAACTGCCCCGCGATACCTTTTGCGCGGAGTTTCGGTCGCTTCAGGCAACCGGCCGCTACCGCGGCCTCAATGTAACCATACCGTACAAGCAAACCGTCATGCCCCTGCTTTCGCACATCTCCCCGCAGGCGCAGGCCATCGGTGCTGTCAATACGATTCTCTTTGCCGACGACGGCCAGGCCGTAGGGTATAACACTGACTACTACGGCGTTTTAGCTCTGCTTTCCGAAAACCGCATCGACATCGCTGGCAAAAAAGCCCTGCTTTTCGGCGCCGGCGGTGTCGCCAGAGCTGTGGTTGCCGCCCTGAAAGACAGCGGTGCCACCGATATCCGCATCGCCAGCAGAAGCGTGCTCCCCACCGTCGAGCCATCGGCTGATCGGTCTTTCGGTCGTTCTGCCAACGCCTCTACCGAAGCTCCGCTCGGCAAACCCGCCGATTTTATGAATTGTCCGCTGATTTCCTACGAATCGCTGACCGACGGCCTTTCTGTGGATCTGATTGTCAACTGCACGCCGGTGGGCATGTGGCCCCACGAAGATGCCTCCCCCATTTCTTTAGAGGTTATGAAGGCCCTTCGCCCCTCCGCTGCCTTGGACATGATCTACAACCCGGAAGAGACGCTGTTTCTCCGCTTTGCCAGGGAGCTTTCCATCACCGCGGCCTGCGGCATGACCATGCTGTGGGAGCAGGCCCGCAAGGCGCAGGACATCTGGGCAGGCGCAAAGCTTTAGCTGGCAGGCCCTCCGAACACGTAAATTTTCTGGGTATCTCTCAGGGAAGTTACAATCACATCTGTTGAAGATAAACTATATGTCACACCGGCGATTGAGGCAATTGATACCAGAAGCGGTAAAGCAGGCCGGAACAACAAAGAAAAGGAACGCTAATCGTCTGCTAAAAATGCAGTGAATAGATTTGTATTCAATAGGAGGAACAAAGTACTATGAATGTAGGATATTTGATAGGTGCATTTTTCCGGAGGGAAAGTGCATGATATATAATTATATCCGTTTATGTAAATTATTGAAAAATCGGCATATCACAAAATCAGAGATGCGCAAAGCTACAGGAATTAGTACAAATATATTTGCCAAAATGGGAAAGAATGAGCCCATTGCAACGAGCAGTTTATCGAATATCGCTGCTGCTTTGCAATGTGAGCTTGACAATATTGTAGAAATCGTTGACGAACAAACTTCTGCTCATTTAGACACCGTGCGATATGGTATTTCTGATGCTACAGCAAGAAACTGGAAAAAACTCAACACAAAACCATCTGAACGGTTAACCACGCGCGCTAATAAAAGAAAATCAAAAAAGCGCATTGTTCCTTTAGAATATATCAGCGATAAGGAAAATATTGCATTTATACAGTCTATACTGGACCATATAGATGAAAATAATCTTGATATTATATCTGCTATTTTTTCTTTAGGTATTAGTCTTTTGAAAAAAGCCGGAATACACAAAAAAGAACATGTCACAGTCGCTTTAAGTGATTACTCGGATATTCCTATTATTGATAATCTTGTAGCAATTACTTTACCGAACAATGAATTTGATATTTTGGGATTGATTTATCAGGCCTTTCTGCAAGAGGGGAAGAAAAACATAATTGGCTCGTACTATACGCCACAAAAAATAGCTCACAATATAACAAAGAATTTTGATTTTTCGAATGGAGAATTGTTCTTAGATCCCTGTTGTGGAAGTGGTTCTTTTTTGTTGAGTGTTGTAACAAATAATCCAAATCAAATTTTTGGAATCGATAATGATAAAGTTGCCGTTTTAATTTCAAAAATCAATTTGTTACTTAAATATAAGGACTTTGTTTTTTATCCGCAAGTGTATTGCTTTGATTTTTTGATGGGCCACTCAATTGCACAACAACACCCTATTTTTGAAAAAGAGTTTGATTATATCGCCACTAACCCTCCCTGGGGTGCGATGAGTGATAATTATGAGTTCGCATATGCGATATCATCAGGGGAAACATTTTCATACTTTTTTGTTAAGGCATATGATCAGTTGAAACATAACGGAATTATTAGATTTCTTTTTCCAGAAGCGATATTAAATGTAAAAGCTCACAAAGATATACGAAAATTTATTCTTGATTTTGCTGGTCTTACCAGTATTACAATATATAATGAGATGTTTTCTGGCGTAACAACAAAATATGTTGATATTGAATGTGGCATTGGCATTGACAAGGAAGTATTTACTGTATATGTAAATGGAAAAAAGGAAATTGTCGATATAAGAACAGTATATGAAACAAAAAACCTTATCTTTAACCTACTGACAGATGATGATGTATCTATCATTCGAACGGTTAAAGACAAGGGATGTTATTCCCTCCAAAATAGTATTTGGGCATTAGGCATTGTCACGGGAGATAATAAAAGAAAGCTATCTTCGGAATGCCTTGCAGGAATGGAGAAAATATATACGGGAAAAGAGATTCAACCATATGTTTTAAGTCCAGCAAAAAACTATATTCTTTATGATAGAGATTTTTTACAGCAAGTAGCAAAAGAGGAAATCTATCGTGCGCCCGAAAAATTGGTATATAAGTTCATATCAAAGAAACTCGTCTTCGCTTATGACGATAGTTCGAGCCTCTTTTTGAATAGCGCAAACATTTTAATTCCAGTAATTCCCTTAATGAGTGTTAAAGTAGTAATGGCATTCTTGAATTCATCGTTATTTCAGTTTATGTATAAGAAACTGTTTGGAGAAGTAAAGGTATTAAAAGGCAATCTGATTGAACTTCTGTTTCCAGAAATAACCGAAGCACAAAATAACCAACTGACAATATTGGTGGATGAGGTTCTGAATGGGGATAGCTCAAAACAGGAGATTATAGAAGACTGTATATTTTCTATCTATAATTTAACTAACGATCAAATCGCATATGTAAGGAGAACCGTAAATGGAAAAACTGATTAAAGAACTGAAAACCAAAATTGCTACTATGTGTAAGAACGGATGTGAGTATAATCTTTGCGATACTGTTTTGGACAGTCTCTACTCTGTTTACCCATTCAATAAATTCGAATACATAATAAGCCATTTAATTGGTACTGATACTATCACACTTCAGCAGTACCTTGATATCCGTAACAGATATCTTGAACGCAACAAATACTTATATGTATTTGAAATTACTGCACCACGCACATTTGGAGAAACATGGGCACAACGCCATCTCAATGAAGTTATACCAGAGTTACAACGACCGTCAGCAGCCTGTGATCCTGATTATTCTGGACAGTATGATTTTTGGTATGATGGTATACGAATTGAAGTAAAAGCATCAAGGGCCGTCCGACGTAAAAGTGGCGATTCCTTGATTATAAAAGCACTATCCAGCGATTCAAAATATGCTTTCGATATGAACTTTCAGCAAATAAAACCTGCTTGTTGTGATGTTTTCGTTTGGATAGCTGTATGGCGTGATGTAATACGCTATTGGGTGCTTTCCAGTGATGAGGTAAAAAACAATCGCTACTACTCCTCTGGACAGCATAGAGGAAATGTTGGCGAAGGACAGCTGTGGATAAAGGATACAAATATTGATGATTTCAAGGAATACGAAGTTGGTGTGCGCGATATATTGTCGAACATAATTGGAAAGGGTAGACGCAAATAATCTTGCAACCTCTACTATTTTTATATTAAATTGTAGATTCGAGTGATAAATTGGGTGAATATGCTGCTATGCAGCAGCGTACACCCGCCGTTCCTTCCAGCCTTTGGCAAAAATTTCCTCGTAGGCTCTCAGGACAGCGGGTACCACCTCGATTTTTCAAACAGCGCCACAACTCGGTTTTGCTCAGTGTGCGAACTCAACTACAACCGATTTAGCCTTATCCTTCTTCTATTTTCTTCCTTCACTTTTCAACAGGTAGTGTACTCTTGCAATCGCTATTTTCTATACCTGCCGCATCAGTTCTCCGTGCGAAAATCCAGCGCACCATCCCTTGCATCCACAACCACCCGGTCGCCATCGGTAATCTTTCCCCGGATTAGCTCGGAAGCCAGCGCCGTCTCCACATATTTTTGCAGGTAACGCTTGACGGGCCGCGCACCGTAGGCAGGCGTATAGCTTTCTTCTGCAATCAGCTTCTTAGCCTCTTCGGTCAGGTGTAGCTCGATATTCCGCTCAGCAAGCCTGCTGGTAAGCCCGCGGATGGCCACGTCGATAATCCGCAGGATCTGCTGCTGGGTCAGCGGCGAAAAGACCACAATATCGTCGATGCGGTTGATAAACTCCGGACGGAAGTGATGCTTCATCTCCTCTTCCACCTGCTTCTTTACCTCGTCTGCGATGGTTCCGTCCTGGCGCACCTGCTCGATCAGCAGCGGGCTTCCGATGTTGGATGTCATAATGACGATAGTATTTTTGAAATCCACCGTGCGCCCCTGATTGTCGGTCAGCCGGCCGTCGTCCAAAAGCTGCAGCAGGATGTTGAACACATCCGGATGGGCTTTCTCAATTTCATCGAAGAGGATGACGCTGTAGGGCCTGCGGCGCACAGCCTCTGTCAGCTGGCCGCCTTCGTCGTAGCCCACATATCCCGGAGGCGCTCCCAAAAGCCGCGACACGGAGTGCTTTTCCATGTATTCGGACATGTCGATGCGGATCATGTTGCGCTCCGAATCGAACAGCGCCTCGGACAGCGCCTTGGCAAGCTCTGTCTTTCCTACGCCGGTGGGCCCTAAGAAAATAAACGAACCGATGGGCCGGTTGGCATCCGCAAGCCCTGCTCTTGAGCGCAGCACGGCTTCGGCCACCGCGGTTACTGCCTCGTTTTGTCCGATCACCCGCTGGTGCAGCGTATCTCCAAGGCGCAGCAGTTTTTCCTTCTCCGCCTCCACCAGCTTGCTGACGGGAATCCCCGTCCATTTGGATACAATCTGCGCAATTTCTTCCTCGTCGACCTGCTCTTTCAGGAGCTTGTGCTCCTCCGCCTTCTCCGCCCGCGCCTTTTCTTCTTCCAGCTTTTTCTCCAACTGCGGCAGTGTGCCGTACTTCAGCTGGGCCAGCCGCTCCAGGTTGTAGCTGCGCTCCGCTTCTTCCATCTGATGGCGGACATCCTCGATCTCCTGCTTCACCGCCTTCAGCTGGACAATGCCCTTCTTTTCCGACTCCCACTGGGCCCGCATGGCGTCGTTTTCCGTCCGCAGCTCCGACAGCTCCTTTTCGATGTGGGAGAGTCTGCCCTGTGAACCGCTGTCGGTCTCTTTGGACAGCGCCTGCTTTTCGATTTCCAACTGCATGATCTTGCGGGAGATTTCGTCCAGCTCCGCCGGCATGCTGTCGATTTCCATGCGGATCATGGCCGCCGCTTCATCCATCAGGTCGATGGCCTTATCCGGCAAGAACCTGTCGCTGATGTAGCGGTCGGACAGCACCGCGCAGGCGATCAGCGCATTGTCGGTAATGCGCACGCCGTGGTGGATTTCAAAGCGCTCCTTTAAGCCGCGCAGGATGGAAATGGTATCCTCTACCGTGGGCTGGTCTACCAGCACCTTCTGGAAGCGCCGTTCCAGCGCCGCGTCTTTTTCGATGTACTTGCGGTATTCGTCCAGCGTGGTAGCACCAATGCAGTGCAGCTCGCCCCTGGCCAGCTTGGGCTTTAAGAGGTTTCCGGCATCCATCGAACCTTCGGTCTTTCCGGCGCCTACGATATTGTGAATCTCGTCGATAAACAGGATGATCCTGCCTTCGGATTTTTCGATTTCGTTGAGCACTGCCTTCAGCCGCTCCTCAAATTCGCCGCGGAACTTCGCCCCCGCGATCAGGGCGCCCATATCCAGCGCATAGATGGTCTTATCCTTCAGCCCTTCGGGAACGTCGCCATTGACGATGCGCTGAGCAAGCCCTTCCACCACCGCGGTTTTTCCCACGCCCGGCTCGCCGATGAGCACGGGGTTGTTTTTCGTGCGGCGCGACAGAATCTGCACGGTGTGGCGGATTTCCGCATCCCTGCCAATGACCGGATCGAGCTTGCCCTTCCTGGCAAGCTCCACTAAATCCCGCCCGTACTTGGCAAGCGCCTCGTAGTTATCCTCGGGGTTCTGGGAGGTAACGCGCTGGTTTCCGCGCACCTTGCTGAGCGCCTGTAAAAATTTATCTTTCGTTATTCCATGGTTGCGGAACACAGCGGCAGAGGGCGTATTCTTTTCGTCCAGCAGCGCCAGATATAGATGTTCCACACTGACGTAATCGTCCTTAAACTGCCCGGTAATCTTCTCCGCCTCTGCCAGAAGCTGCGTCATCCGGCGGCTGGCATACAGCGAACCTCCGCCGCCCTGTATCTTTGGCAGTTTGTCGAGCTCTTCCTGCACATCGGCAGCTACCCCTTCTGCGCTGACCTCCATGTACTTTAAAAGCCTGGAAATCAGCCCATCCTCTTGCGTCAGAAGCGCCAGGTGCAGGTGTTCGCCATCCAACTGCTGGTGGCCGTTGGCAACAGCGATATTCTGGGACTCCATCATAGCGTTCTGCGCTTTTTCTGTCCATTTTTCGAAATTCATGCGATCCCCTCCTTCGCGTCAATTTGGCTCTATCCCTCCGGCTGGCAGAGCGCGTGGGCCCCTGCAGCCGGAAACGTTGGTTTTGTTTTGCCTGTTTTTATGCTCTACATGGTTTTTTGTTTTATACATCAATGCAGCAGCCGCACAGCGTCCTTTTGCATCCATTTCTTGCAGTTTGTCGACGCTCTCGTTTGTCAGCACTTTTTGTTAGCACTCTCAATGGTTGGCTGCTAACGCTGTTTCTTAAAAAAAGACCTCTCTTTTAATTGAGCTGTCTTTTTTATCTACATATCTAATAATACCCCGGATTTCTTTCTTCAAACACAATATTTTTAGATGGAAATCCTCAGGGCTTAATGCCGCGGAAAAGCCTTGATAATCTGCACCGCCGCCCTTCCCGCGCACTGGCTTTTATCTTGCTTTCGTTCTGGTTTTATTTTACGGTGCAGGTGCCGGAATGTCAAGTGCCGCATGCAGGACTTATCGAGAAATCCTCTGCATCAGTCAAATGGACTCTGCCGGCGTAATGAAAATGTTGCCCGTCACACGCGTTAGCGCATCCCCTGTGGCCCGCAGAAATAAGATGATTTCTCCTCCCGCCATGGTTTCCAGATCGACAGGGATAATTTCCATCGCACTGGCCTTTGGGGAATTTTCCTAGTCGTTTTCATCGCCGAACAGCTCAGCCACCTCTGCATCAGTCATATAAGAAACGCCCGTAATCGTTCCATCCTCTCCGCGGAGTATCTTGATATTTACCGTTCCCGCCGGGTTCATATCCAGCGTATAAAAGGATTTGTTCGGCCGGATATCTAAAAAGATATCGACCAGCTGCCCCTGGTAGTAATACCTCTTTCCATCCACCACAACACCGACTGCCCGGTATTCCGAAAGCTGCGCTTCAACCCATTTTTGTTCCTGTGTTTCTTTTAAATTGTCAAACTCGTCGTCCCAATCATCCCAATCGTCTTTATCTATCGCGTTAAACAGCACGGACTGAAGCGTCCAGTTTTCATCTTCCAGCGTTCTGTCCAGCCACAGCTCCAATGCCTCTTCGCGCATCTGCATCGCCAGGACAGAGAAAAAAGCGACGTTGCTGTCCTGATAGGCTTTTTCTGCATAACGCTGGACTAAGGCGCAATCCCCATCCAGCCGACTGACAACAGCTCCCCAAAACGCAATCCTCTGGTCTGCATAAATTCTATCCAGCCATTGCTCCTGCGCTTTCGCGTCCAGCCGAGAGAAGGCGATTTGAAACAGCGGCAGGCTTCCTTCCCCATAGTACCGTTCGATCTGCGAAAACCCATCTTCATCGCGTTGACCTGCTTCTTTTTCGTAAATGAAATTATCGTAGGAGCGACACCCTCTCCCAATCGCAAGGACTGCTCCAACCGATTTCCCTAAAGCGTTTCTCCCCGCGCTTGCGATGTCATACTCCCGCATTGTAACATTATAAATGTGAGCATTCTCCGCAACACCAAACAGTCCGATGATTTTTGCATCCGGGTCGGTCATGGTAAGCCCTGTAATTTCAAACCCATTGCCGTTAAACGTTCCTGTAAACGGGGTATCCCATGTTCCAATGGGCACCCATTCATCCGCAGATAGCTCAATATCCGCCTGCTGCATATAGTTCTGGTCCATGCCATACTCGCCTGTACCAATGGCTCTCAGCTGTTCCTCGCTATAGACCAGATAATATGTTGTCCCCTTCAGCGTCAGCGTCTGCATTCTCTGCGAATCGCCAGATTGCAGTGGCAGGATGTTTTCCTGATCTGCCGAATGCGTCGCATCCGCTGCGGCTACAGGGTACACGCCGATGAAAGATGCACCGCATATAACGCCCAGCGTCAGTATGCCGGTTAAAAGGCGAGAAGCCCTCGATGGTTTCTTAAAGCTCATAATCGCACCCAACCTTTCTTTCAATAATTGCTTGTTTTCGCTCAGAGTGACAGCTCCGGGATGCTCCCTGCATTTTCCCACGGAGGCCATGGCATTCAGCAGGGTTTTGCCGTATTCCTGCGCGCTTTCTTTCCCCGCGCCTGCAAGGAGCGCCTCATCGCAGGAAAATTCGCATGCCTTTGTAATTTCCCGGCTCATGCAATGCACAAGGGGATTAAACCAATGCACGCAGACCGTAACCTGCACCAGCCATTTGTAAAGCATATCCTGCCGCCTGCAGTGCGTCAGCTCGTGCAGTGCGATATACCGAAATTCTTCTCTGGGAATATCCGCATCCGGCAGCACGATGCGGGGATGGCGATACCCGATCAGCAGCGGCGAAGAAACCAGCGGGTTTATGCACAGCTCCACCGGCCTTTTTATGCCGGCCCGTTTTGCGGTAATGGACAGCTGGTCTAACATTCCGATGTCAGAAACTGGAACTGATCCGGCATCGACATACCGCAGAAAGCCCTGATAGGCGGTTATCTTCCAAAGCAGCCTCCCCAGGGCGGCCACCAGCCAGAGCATCCAGCAGTAACGCATAAGAAGTAATGTCGCATCCCGAACCAAACGGCTGCCTGCCGACAGCCCTGCCCTGCCTGCCGCCCCCTGCTGGCTTTCCATGCCCGCTTCTTGTCTATATGCCGCCTCTGTCCGGTCGAGGGCCGTTCCGCCGTTTCTTTCCCGATCGCTATCAGCAAAAGCGTTTTCCGGCGTCGCCAGCCGGGACGGTGGTTGCGGCAAAGAATCGGCCTGGATGATCGCCTGCCTGGCCTCCTGATGCAGATTTCCCATCAGGCTGGTTTCCGGCCCAAAGGGAAGCAGCAGCCGCAGGATAACAATCAGCCAGATGTAATACTGCCACTGGCGGCTGATTTTATCCTTCAAAAACCGCTTTGCCAGCAAAAACACTGAAATGAGCAGGGCACCGGAGACAGACATCGACAAAACTGCACTAAAAACCAGATTCATTTTTCCTTCCCCTTCTCCAGCATCTGCCTCAGCTCCTCGTACTCCTCGTCTGTCAGCAAATCCCCCGAAATCAAATAAGAGACCAGCCCCTTGACGTTCCCCTCGTAAATTTTATTCAGGAAGTGTTTTGTCTGCGTCGTCTGGTATTCCGCCTCCGAAACCAGCGCGGTATATTCGTTGCGGCGCCCGACTTTCTTAGCGCTGAGAAAACCCTTGTCGACCAGCCGCGACAACAGCACGATTAAAGTATTTTTCTGACACGCCTTTCCCCTGTCCGCCAGTCCTTCCATGATATAGGGAAATAATGTTACCGCCTCCGGATTTCCCCATATAATTTTCATAATTTCAAGCTCGGCATCCGAGATTTGTCGCACCATTGTTCGTTCTCCTTCCGCCCAATGTATAACACGATGTTTTATATTAAAAGAATAACATTCTGTTATACTTATGTCAAGCTGTTTTTTCAGAAAAGTACAAAATACGAACTGCCGGATTATCCCCTTTTTATTGCGACAACACAGCGATGCCGTTGCAAGCTCTGCTTTATAAATAAAAACAACCACAGACATCATCCGTGGTTGTTTGATGGTTTATAAAGCGGCAAGCCGCTCAATCTGCTGTCAGCCCGCTCTTATTTTGAACACTGCGCTTTTTACAGCACAATGCGACTTTTTACAGCGCCCGGAAATACTCCGGCCGCAGTGACGACTGGTTTTGTTTCGCAGCCTGAATCTGGGCCAGCAGACGCTGTTTGTCGTCGGGCAGGTCGCCGGCCAGCGACAGGTAGTTGGAAGCGTGGTTGGAACGGAATACGCACTTGCGCGTTACGTTGATGTTTTCGATGAGAATCCGGGTTTCTTCCAGCACCTGCGCCGGGCTTAAGAGCTGAAAGCGCCCCTGCCGGATCTCCTCGTAAATCGGGGCTGCGGGCTCTGCCATCAGCGTTAAAAGGCTGGCGTAAGAAGGCTCCATGGCGCTGATAACCCTTCCCGTTTCTTCGGCGTGCTCTTGCAGGCCATCAGGGCCTGCAAGGCCGGAGATAAACGTAACGGAAGCGGCAATCTTCGCATCTTCTGTGCGACGCACGGCGTCGATCAGCTGCGCTGCCGTTTCGCCCTTGCAAATGGCGGCAAGCACCCGGTCGCTTCCCGATTCCGCGCCAATGTAGAACATTCCCACGCCTGCCTGGCGAAGCTCTTCAAGCTCTCTTGGGCTCTTGCGCAGAATGTCGCCCGCCCGGGCGTAGACGCTCACCCTCCGGCACTCCGGAAAGAGACGGCGGATTTCGTCCAGAAGCACCATCATTTTTTCGTTGGTTAATACCAGCGCATCGCCATCGGCCAGAAAAATCTTCTCCACCCGAGGATAGAGCCTGCGGGCTTCCCGCAGATCCTCGATCACCTCTTCGGGCTTCCGCACGCGAAATCTCTTATCCTTGTACATCGAACAGAACGTGCATTTGTTGTGAGAACACCCGATCGTTACCTGGACGATCAGGCTGTAGGCCTCGCTGGGAGGCCGATAAACGCTACCTTCATAACGCATAAATCCGTATGCTTCCTTTCTGCATTTCTGTATTCGCTCCGGCGCAAATTTGCCGCTGGCGCCGGCGCCGGTTTACCGCCTGCTACATCCGCTCCGGCGCTGCAATGCCCAGAAGCGCCAGCCCGTTTTTAATGGTCTGCTTCGCCGCGTAGGTGAGAAGCAGCTTCGCTCGCTTTTCCGCCTCGTCGTCTACCAAAATGTGCTCGTCGTGATAGAACTTATTAAAGCTCTGGGCGATATCTACCACGTGGCGCGTAATCACCGAGGGCTCGTACTTTTCACCGGCGTCCACCACTGCCTGCGGGAAGCGGTAGATCAGCCGCAGCAGCTGGTAGGCGCTGTCGCTTCCGATATAGCTCATGTCCGCGCCAGCGGGATCGGCCAGCACCGCCTGCAGGGATTCTTCCGCGCTGCGGAGCACCGCAGCTGCCCTGGCGTGGGTATACTGCACGTAAGGCCCGGTTTCGCCTTCGAAATTCAGCACCTTGCCCCAGGCGAATGTGTAGTCCTTAATTTTGGCGTTGGACAGCTCGTTGAACATGACGGCGCCAATGCCGACCATCTTCGCCGTTTCTTCCATTTCCTCCTCCGACAGCCGGCCCTTGGAAATGCTCTTTTCGTGGATGATCTGCCGGGTCTGCTCCACTGCCCGCTTCAGCACATCTTCCAGGAATACCACGCGGCCGTGGCGGGTGGACATGGTGCCTTCTTCCAGGCTTACAAGGCCGAAGGGCACGTGCACGCAGTCCTTTGCCCAGTCGTAGCCCATCATCTCCACCACCTTAAACCACTGCTGGAAGTGCAAATTCTGCTGCGAAGCTACCACGTAGATGTTCTTGTGGAAGTTATAGTGCTCTTTTCTATAGATGGCGGCAGCGATATCCCGCGTAATGTACAGCGAAGAACCGTCGCTCTTGGTAATCAGCGCCGGTGGCAGCTTGTACTCTTCCAGATCTACGATCTGCGCCCCGGCGGATTCCTTTAACAGCCCCTTGTCCGACAATTCGTCCAGCACCCGCTGCATTTTGTCGGAGTAGAAGCTCTCTCCCGCATAGGAATCGAATTCGATGCCCAGCATATCGTACACCCGCATAAATTCCTTTAAGCTTTCGTCGCGGAACCACTGCCACAGCTCTTTTTCTTCTTTCTCGCCGTTTTCCAGGCGCGCGAAGGTGGCCCGCGCCTCTTCTTCAAGCGACGGGTCTTTCTCCGCTTCCTCGTGGAATTTTACATAGTAGGACAGCAGCGTCTTGATGGGTGACTGCTCCACATCCTGGCGGTTTCCCCAGCGGCGATAGGCGGTAATCATCTTTCCGAACTGCGTGCCGTAATCGCCCAGGTGGTTGATGCGCACCGTTTGATAGCCTAAAAAGTCGTATATTTTGTAGATGGAATTGCCGATGACCGTGCTGCGGATGTGGCCGATGTGAAAGGGCTTTGCGATGTTGGGCGACGAAAACTCCACGATGGCAAGCTTTCCCTTCCCCAGGTCGCTGCGGCCGAACTCGTCCTTTTCCGCCGCCACAGCCGTCAGCGTATGGCGGCCGAACTCCCCGCGGTCCATAAACATATTGACGTAAGCGCCGACGCTCTCCACCTTGGAAAACATGGCTTCGCCCGCCACGCTCTCCGCCACCTGGGCAGCGATGGCCTGCGGCGCCTTGCGCATCAGCTTCGCCAGCCGAAAGCAGGGAAAGGCGTAGTCGCCCAGCTTTGTATCCGCGGGGATTTCCAGGATCTCCTGGATTTCGTCCGCGCTCAAACCCTCTACTGCACCGGACAGCACGCGGGCTATTTCTTTTTTAAAATCAATCATCGACGTTCCTCCTCTGTGTAAGCGTCTATCTCTTCTTCTGTAATCACCCGGATTCCCTTTTCTTTCAGCAGCGCGGTAAATACGCCGTCGCCCGCCGTGGTTACCCCGGCAAACGTCCCGTCGTAGATGCGGCCGCAGCCACAGGAGGGGCTTCTGGCCTTCAAAATGGCCAGGGTGATTTCCTCGCCCCGCTCTTTTGCTTTTTCCGTGGCTACCTCCCACGCCCTTTCCGCTCCCCGTCGAAAGACCTCTGTCAGATCCTCGCCGGAAGCATTGACCACCCGGCCGCAGACGATCTCCGCCGGCGGGCGGGGCGCCAGGAGCCCCGCCATGGTCTCCGGGCACACCATGGCATAGCTTTTATCCGCCACAAAGGCTCTCACCTGTTTTGACAGGCTCGTTCCACCGTCGTATTTGCAGGGAATTCCTAAAAGACAACCGCTTACGATAATCATAGTTTTCACCTCCGGCCCTATTTTAAGGTAACGACGGTAACGCCGTCGCCTCCCTCGCTATAGGCGCCCTTCCGATAGCTCTCCACGTGCTTGTGGCGCTTCAACATCCGCTGCAGCCCTTCCCGCAGGATGCCGGCCCCCCGTCCGTGAATCACCGAAACCTCCTTCAGCCCGGCCATAAAGGCATCGTCCAGGTATTTATCCACGATGTCCTCCGCTTCGTCCAGAGTTTTTCCTATTACATTGCAGGACATGCTGACGCTCTGCACCTTGCTGCGGTACAGTGCGCCAAAGCGCTGCTTCTGCTTTTCTTTATTCGACACGTTTTCCTGTATCTTCGCTATATTCTTCAGGTTGACGCTGAGCTTTAAAAGCCCCACCTGCACCTGCAGATCCCCCCTGGCATCGGGCAGCGTAAGGACGCTTCCCTTCTGGTCTACGGTCAGCACCCGGACCCGGTCGCCTATCTTCAGCTGGCCGGCGCTGGGAGGCTCCTGGTTTTCCACCGCTTTTACCGTGCTGCGGTACTTGCCCTGGGCCTTTCGCAGCTGGGTGCGCAGCCTCTCCTGGCTGCGGTCGATCTCCGCAAAATCCCGCTGCTTTTCCATCTGGCGCAGCTCTTTGGATACCTGCTCGAACAGCTCCTTTGCCTCGCGGATGGTATCGGCGGCCTCTTCCCTGGCCTTCTCTAAAATCTTCTCGCGCTTTTCTGCTGTCTGCGCAAGCTTTTCTTCGAGCTTTTCCCTCTCTCGGGAAAGTTGCGCTGTCAGCCGCACGGCCTCTTCCTTCTGCGCTGCCGCCTGCCTGCGGTCCTCTTCGATCTGCGTAATCACATCCTCGAACTGGATGTCGCCGCGCTTCAAAAACAACCTGGCGCGCTCCACGATATCCTCGGAAAGCCCCAGCTTCTTCGAAATCTCAAAGGCGTTGGAACGCCCGGGAACGCCCATCTGCAGCCGGTAGGTAGGCGAAAGTGTCTCCACGTTAAATTCCATCGAAGCGTTCTGCACCCCATCGGTAGAAAGCGCATACTTTTTCAGCTCCGTATAGTGGGTGGTGGCGGCTACCGTCGCCCCCAATTCCTGCAGCTTGCGCAGGATGGCGATGGCCAGCGCCGCTCCCTCGGTGGGGTCGGTCCCGGCACACAGCTCATCCAGCAGCACCAGCGTGACCGGATTGGTCTTTTTAACGATGTATACGATGTTCGTCATATGCGAGGAAAAGGTGGACAGGCTCTGCTCGATGCTCTGCTCGTCGCCGATGTCGGCAAAGATCCTCTCGTAGACAGGAAGCGTTGTTCCGCAGTCCGCCGGCAGATGCAGCCCGCTTTGTGCCATCATGGCAAACAGGCCGAGGGTCTTTAACGTTACGGTCTTTCCTCCGGTATTCGGCCCTGTAATCATCAGTGTGTGGTATTCCCTGCCCAGCTCTACCGTCGTAGCAACCACCTTTTTGGGATCGATCAGCGGATGCCGCCCGTTTTTAATGCGCAGATAGCCATCCTCGCTGAGCTGGGGCTGGCTTCCCCGCATCTTTGCCGAAAGCTTGCCCTTGGCGAACATAAAATCCAGTTCCAGCAGGATTTTCTGGTTGTTTGCGATCTCCTGCTGCACCTCTCCCACCCGGGCGGAAAGCTCCGCCAGGATGCGCTGTACTTCTTTCTTTTCCTGAAGTTCCAGCTCTCGCAGCTCGTTGTTCATATCCACGATCACCTGGGGCTCGATAAACAGCGTGGCGCCGCTTTGCGACTGGTCGTGGACGATTCCTGCCACCCGCGCCTTGTGCTCCTGCTTTACGGGGATTACGTAGCGGCCCTGCCGCATGGTGACGATGGCATCCTGCAGCAACGCCTGGTTTTCTTGAGAGTTGATCATCCGGTTGATCCGCACGCGGATGTCCTCGTTTTGCCGCAGAATCGCCCGGCGCAGCCGCGAAAGCTCCTGGCTTGCGGTATCCGCCATCTCGTCCTCCGACAAAATGCAGCGGTCGATCTCATCCTCCAGGCTCCTGTGCACGCTGATCACCTCGGCAAGCCCCATGAGCTTGGGCAATTCGTCTTTGGGCAGGTCGCTTCGCAAAAACGCCTCGGCGTTTCTGGCCACCTGCAGGTTGTAAAGTACCTGAAGCAGCTGCTTCATGGTCAGCGCACCGCCCTTTTTAGCGATCCGGGCAAGGCCTCCTACATCGTAAAACCCTCCCAGCGGCAGGGCCCCCTTGGCCATGATTACGGTTACGGCCTCGGTGGTCTCCTCCTGCGCCTGCCTGATCTTCCAGGCATCTGTCATCGGCCGCAGTTTCTGGATGCGCTGCCTTGTTACGGACGATGCGCACATCTGCGACAGCAGGCCGATGATTTTATCGTATTCCAGCACTCTCTGTGCTCGCTCATTCATAGTTTACTCCATGTTTTTTCTGTACTGATCCAGCTCTCCTTTCAGCCGAATATTTTCCATCTGGAGGTCAAAAAAGCTGCTCTCTATGTCCTTGCACCGAAGTGTCAGCTCGCGTATCTGCTCCTCGCTTTCGCTCTCCCCTCCGGAAAGTTCCTGCTTCTGCAGCTTCTGGTGCATTTCTTCGTTCTGCGACAGGAGCATCTCCTGCTGCTTTTTCAGATCCGCATAGGCGGCGGACAGACGGGAGCATTCCACCGCTTTTTCGTTAAACAGCTTTTGCAGCTGATCCTTGTGCTCTAAGCTGCTCTGCGCATCTTCTTTATACTGAAGGAAGTTGCGCTTGGATTCGTCCCACAGCTGCACGTAGTGGGCCGTATCCTTTTCCAGCTGGACGCACCGGGACTGAAGGGCCTGGTTTTCTTCCAATATCGTATAGTAGTCATCCGCAGCGTTGACCGCCGACAGCACTGCCAGCGATACCGCTGTGGCCGTAGGCATTACTTTGGAAATTTCTGTCATTTTTCCATCGACATAGTCGGCTACACGTATGATGTGCTCCCGGGACATCTCGCCGGAAATGGTGTACTCCTGCCCGTAGATCCGCACCGTAACCCGATTGACTTCTCCCATGACTCGTCTTTCCCGTCCTTTCTGCGTCTTATCTACATCTCGCGCAGCACGGCGCCGCACTGCTGTGCCAGGGCGTTTATCACCCCGCCGTGCACTGTGCTCACTTCTTCGTCGGTCAGCGTGCGGTCCGCCGCACGGTAGGTCAGATTAAAGGCTACGCTCTTTTCCCCCGCCTTGATGGGCTTGCCCCGGTACACGTCGAACAGGGCCACGCTCTCCAGGATATCCTTTCCGTTCTTGCGGATGACATCCTCCAGCGAGGCGACCAGTACTTCTTCTTTTACCGTCAGCGCGATGTCTCTCGCCACTGCCGGGTATTTGGGCAGCGGCCGGTAGCTCTTCGTGTGGTCGGCTGCCGCATACAGGGCATCGAAATTCAACTGGCAGCAGTACACCCTCGTGCCGATGCCGTATTTTTCTGCCACGTCGGGGTGGATTTCCCCCAGAACGCCGATTTCCTCTCCCTGCCGCAGCAGCTTTGCGCAGCGGCCGGGGTGGTAGGCTCTCTCCTCGGCCTCGGGGAAGAAGCAGACCTCCTTTACCCCAAGCCCGGCCAGCAGCTGGCAGACGGCGCCCTTCAGCGTGTAGAAGCTTTCGCCCTCTCCGTAGCAGGCGATGCACAGCGCGTCGCGCTCCTCGGGCAGAGGGCCGTCGCCGCTGTGGTTGTTGATAAATGTATTTCCCAGCTCGAAGGCGCTGACCTTCGCGTTGTTTCTTGTATAGTTTCTGGCAAGCACTTCCAGCATGTTGGGCAGAAGCGTGGTGCGCATGACGCTGGTGTCTTCGCCCAGCGGGTTGAGCAGGCGGATCAGCTTGCGGCCCTCCGCGTCTTCTTTCATGCGGATGGCATCTAATCCCTTGGGGCTGACGAAGCTATAGGTCTGGATCTCGTTAAAGCCAAGGCCCAGCAGCTCTCCCTTTGCCATATCCCGTAAGAGCTGCTTTTGCGTCTTTGCCGCCTGAGTATTCCCGGCGGGCAGCGTTACCGGCAGCCTGTCGTAGCCGTACATCCTGGCGATTTCCTCCACGAAATCCACCTCTTCCAGAAGGTCCTGGCGAACCGTGGGCGGCGTTACGGTAATCACATCGCCTGCGGCCTCTGTCTGCATTTCCAGGCTGCGGAAAATCCCCTCCATTTCGGAAGCGGAAAGAGAGATGCCCAGCACCTGGTTGACCCGGCTTGCGCGCACGTAAACCGGCTGCGCCCGATAGACTTCCGGATAGCAGTCCACCGTGCCGGAGAGCACGGTTCCCGCCCCTAAGAGCTCGATTAAGCGGCACACCCGCTCCACGGCCTGCTCGGTCAGGTTGGGGTCGATGCCTTTCTCAAAGCGCGAGGAGGCCTCGGTGCGAAGCCCCAGCTTCTTCGAGGTGCTGCGGACGTTATCGCCGTTGAAATTCGCACCCTCCACCAGAATCATGGTGGTGTCATCTTCGATTTCGGAGTTCAGCCCTCCCATGATGCCGGCCAGGGCCACGCCCCTCTCGGCGTCTTTAATCAGAAGCGAATCGGAATGCAGCGTGCGCTGGGTTCCATCCAGCGTAACGAAGCTCTCGCCTTCCGCTGCCGTGTCTACGATGATTTTGCCGCCCTTTACATTGCGGATATCGAAGGCGTGCATGGGCTGTCCGTATTCCAGCATCACGTAATTGGTGATGTCTACGATGTTGTTGATGGGGCGCATCCCCGCGGTCATCAGCCGCTTTTGCAGCCACCAGGGCGACTGGGCGATCTTTACATCCTTTACCACCCTGCCCACGTACCTGCGGCACAGCTGCGGCTTTTTAATCTCCACCGAAATGTAATCGCTGCTCTTTTCCTCTGCACAGGCCTTGCAGCAGATGTCCGGATAGCGCAACGGCGTGCCGAAGGTTGCCGACGCCTCTCTCGCCATGCCGATCATGGACAGGCAGTCGGGCCGGTTGGGCGTAATCTCAAAATCCACCACCGAATCCCTCAGGTTTAACGCTTCGACGATATCCGTGCCCGGCGTATACTCACCCTCTAAAATCCAGATGCCGTCCTTGTGCTTGACGGGCACCACCTTGTCCTCGATGCCCAGCTCCGAGCAGGAGCACAGCATGCCGTCGGAAGCCACGCCCCGCAGCTTCCCCCTCTTGATGGTAACGCCGCCGGGCTGCTTCGGCTGGCCGTGCAGGGGCCCCGGGATGTGCGAACCGTGCAGGCAGACGGGGACGTAGTCGCCCACGCTGATGTTTGCCGCTCCGGTAACGATCTGCGTCGTCTCTTCCTTTCCGGTGTCGATCTGCGTAATCACCAACTTGTCGGCATCGGGGTGCTTTTCGATGGATACGATTTTCCCTACGACAACGCCCTGGATTCCTGCGCCGAATTCCTCCACCGTCTCCAGATTCGAGCCGGACATAATCATCCGGTCGCAGAATTCTTCTGTACTTACTTTAATATCCGTATATTCCTTTAACCATTGTACTGGTACTAACATTTCTATATTCCTCCCAAATCTGAAAGCTGCACCGCCCGAGCGCCTGGCAGGCGGCGCGCTGCGCCGGTTATCTGAACTGCTCGATAAATCGCATGTCGTTTTCGTACAGCAGGCGGATGTCGTCGATGCCGTACTTCAGCATGGCGACGCGCTCCACGCCCATGCCAAAGGCAAAGCCCGTGTATTTCTCCGTATCGACGCCTCCCACCTGAAGCACGTGGGGATGCACCATGCCGCAGCCTAAAATCTCGATCCAGCCGCTGCCCTTGCAGACGTTGCAGCCCGTTCCGCCGCACTTAAAGCACGAGACATCCATCTCCGCAGAAGGCTCGGTAAACGGAAAGTGATGGGGGCGGAACTTGGTTTTCGCCTCGGGGCCGAACAGCTGCTTGGCGAAGGCATCCAGCGTTCCCTTCAGGTCGGCCATGGTGATGTTTTCCCCCACGACCAGGCCCTCGATCTGGTGGAACATGGGCGAGTGGGTGGCATCCGGCGTATCGCAGCGGAAGCACCGGCCCGGCGCAATGACTTTGATGGGCGGTTTCTGCTTCATCAGCGTGCGCACCTGCACCGGAGAGGTCTGGGTTCGCAAAAGGACGTCGTCGGTGATGTAGAAGGTATCGCTCATATCCCGCGACGGATGGTTTTTCGGCGCATTCAATGCATCGAAGTTATAGAACACGGTCTCGATTTCCGGTCCCTCTACCACGGAAAAGCCCATGCTCGTAAACACCTGGCACACCTGGTCGATAGTGATGGAAATGGGATGCTTGGTTCCCAGCTTTCTGGACACGCCCGGCTCGGTTACGTCGATGGTCTCCGCCTGCAGGCGGGCGTTTTTCTGCATTTCCTTCAGCGCGTTCATCCGTTCCGACAGCAGGCCCTCGATCTCCGCCCTGGTGGCGTTGGCGATCATGCCCATCTGCTTTCTGTCCTCGGGGCTGAGAGAGCCCATGGAGCGCAGGATTTCAGTCATCTTTCCCTTTTTTCCTAAAAGCTTTACCCGCAGCTCCTCCGCTTCTGTTAAAGAAACCGCGTTTTTCAGCTGTTCTTTCGCTTCTTCCAATATGGTCTTCAACTGGTTTTGCATTTGCTTATTCCTCCGTGTTCTGTCCTGTATCGTTCTGTCGAAGTGACTCATATATCAAAATCCCCGCCGCCACGCCGGCGTTCAGCGATTCTGTCTTTCCCTTCATGGGGATAGTGATTTTCTGATCCGCGCCCGCAAGCAGCTCTTCGCAGATGCCGTTGCCCTCATTTCCGATGATGATGGCCGCATCCCGGCGCAGATCGCATCTAAAGTAAAATAGGCTGCTGTCCAGCGCCGTGGCAAAGATTCTCTTGCGATACCTCCGCAAAAGGCCGAGGGCCTGCTCTGGCCCCTCGCATAAAAGCACCGGCAGGCGAAACAGCGTTCCCGCTGCCGCCCGGACGGCCTTGGGCCCGTAGATGTCGCCGCATCCCTTTAAGAGCAGCGCTCCGGCAAACCCGGCGCTGTCGGCGGTGCGCAGTATTGTGGCCAGATTGCCGGGGTCCTGAATGCGGTCCAGCACCACGATGTTGCCCCCTTCCTGCGAAAAGAGCTGCGCCTCGCTCCACTGCGCCTTCTGCACCCAGGCCATCACGCCCTGGGGCGTGTCAGTGCAGGCCGCCTTTGCAAATACCTGCGGCGGCACCGTTGCAGCGAAAAGCTTTGCCGTCTCTATGCGATGCGCAAGCGCCTGAAGCTCCTTGCTCTTTGCAAGCGCCTGGGCATCGAACAGAGCCTGGCCCAGGGCTGCCTCACAGCGCAAGGCCTCCGCCAGAAGATTGGGGCCTTCGATGATATACCGCCCCTGCCTGTCCCTGTGCTTTTTCAGGGAAAGCTCGCGGAACTGCCGTATGACAGGATTGTCGTTTGCGCGGATTTCCTTCAATTTTTACTTCCCCCTAAATACGGAAAAAGAAGCCGGCGTTACCACCGGCTTCGCACTGATGCCGTTTCGTTAAAATCTTCCGAAGCCATCCTTCTTTAAGAAGTTGGGAATGGCAAACTCCGATGTGAGCTTTTCCTGAAAGCGCTTCTCGTCCTCATCGACAACCGCAGTCTCCGAAGGCTGTGCCTCCGCCTGCTGGGCCGGCCGGGCTTCGCCTCTGCCTGTACGCTGATCCGCCGTTCCCCGCGCCACCGCGGCAGGCGCTTCCAGTTTGGCATTCCGTTCCTCAAAGCCGGTGGCGATAACGGTGATGACGATCTCATCCTGCAGCTCTTCTTTTACAGCTGTACCGAAGATCAGGATGCAGTCCTCGTCGGCCGCCTGCTCGATCTGGCTTGCAGCCTCGTTGGCCTCCAGCATGCCCAGGTCGTAGCCGCCTGTTACATTGACCAACAGCGCCTTCGCCCCGTTGATGGAGGTCTCTAACAGCGGGCTTTCGATGGCCCCCTTGACGGCGTCGCTTACCCGGTCGTCGCCCTGGCCCCGGCCTACACCCATGTGGGCGATCCCGCGGTCGCTCATTACGGTCTTTACATCTGCAAAGTCCAGGTTAATCATTCCCGGCTCTGCGATCAGGTCCGAAATTCCCTGTACGCCCTGCTTTAATACCTCATCTGCCATGGAAAAGGCCTGCAGCATCGTCGTGTTTTTATCCGCCACCTGCAGCAGCTTGTCGTTGGGCACGACCACTAAGGAATCCACGTAGGATTTGAGAAACTTAATTCCAAGCTCCGCGTGCTCTCTGCGCTTTTTGCCCTCGAAGGTAAATGGTCTGGTAACGACGCCTACGGTGAGAATTCCCATTTCCTTTGCCGTCTTGGCGATAACGGGAGCAGCTCCCGTTCCCGTGCCGCCGCCCATGCCGGCCGTGATAAATACCATGTCGGAACCGGAGATGAATTTCTGCAGATCCTCGACGTTCTCCTCGGCCGCTTTCTGGCCGATTTCCGGGTTGGCCCCGGCCCCCAGGCCCCTGGTCAGCTTTTCTCCGATCTGGAGCTTCGTCTCGGCCTTAGAACCGGCCAAGGCCTGCTTGTCCGTATTTATGGCCATAAATTTAATACCTTTCATGCCGGAATCTATCATGCGGTTGACGGCATTGCATCCGCCACCGCCCACGCCGATCACCTTGATCTGTGCATTATTTTCATCGTTCAATTCGAACTGTAACATGCTCCTTGTTCCCTCCCGTAGTCTTAATGCCAATATTATACCATACTAATGCAGTGAAAGCACATAAAATGTCTGTTTTTTTCTCTCTTTTATTCACTTTTTTTCAACACGTATCGATCCAGGAGGATTCGTCGTATCATCGCCATATTATTAAACAGCCGGCCGCCGAAGGTTATGATGGCCGCATAGTAGATGGGCACACCCAGCAGGTCGCCCAGATAGGTCAGCGCTCCGGCCAGAATGGTGTTGACTACAAGCCCCGAAAGGAACACCGCGACGCTGAATTTTTTCTCCAGCTGCGAACGGGCGGCTCCCAGCAGCGAATCCAACGCCGCTAAAAGCGCCACCGTAATGTAAAACGTATATTCGCTCGGATAAGCAACTCCTGTGGAAAATCCGATGATCAGGCCGAGAATCAGGCCTCCGAAAATAACTGCCAATATCATCCTTCCACTTCCTTTCCTTCTTTTGAAATCGACAGATAGGAATACCGCGTTAAATCGCCGTCGCTGTAGGCGGGAATTGTCACCTCATCGAGCACCGTTACCTGAAACCGGACAGAATCTTTGATGAACGCGCCGTAGCTGTTGGCGGCAAGCATGGCCGCCGACAGCGCCGTGGGGTCGCCGATGGCCTGAATGCGGAAGGGCTTGGCCTCGGGAACGCCGTTGACGTGGACGATGTAGCCTCCGCAGGACACCGCAGAGGTGCTGACGATGCGGTGGCCGTTGAGCGATATGGCCTCTGCCCCCGCTGCCAGCAGGTCGTTTAAAATCAGCAGAACATCGCTGTCGTGAACGATGAGGTCGTTGACCTCCTCCCACTGGTACAGATTCCGTGTCGCATCGTCGATCACCACCTCGACGCCCGGCCCGGTCAGTTCACAGGCGCCGCTGATCTGCCGGTAATATTCCATCAGCTCCGCATTGGAACGCAGGAGTTCTTCACTTCCGCTTTCCGCTGCCAGCTGGGAAAATTCTTCGATCCTCTGCTGCGTCTCTGCGATGCGCTGGCGCAGATTGTCTCCGTTTTGCTGTTCGCCCTGGATGCGGGCATCCAGCTCCGACAACACCTGAGAGGACACGTAAAGCTTGAGCGCCTTATCCGGGTTTCGAAGCTGAACCGCCAGAAAAAACCCCGTAATCACGCTGATCAGCCCTAAAAACATCACTGTCAGCGTCCGTCTTCTCTTCGCCCTCATACGCTACTCTCCATCCGTAGAAACCACAGCGATATCCGAACCGCCCCCGGCGCTTCCCTGAGCACCCTGGCCGGCTTCTTCTTCCACGGGCTTTGCGTAGCGGAAGCGGATGACGCCGCTGTAGCGGGGAATAATCAGCTCATCCTGCCGGATCAGATCGGTGCGGATGCCGAAATTGCGCATCTGCTCTAAAATGCCAAACCGGATGGAAATAGCAGACTCCAGCGTGTCGGGCTTTCCGATGGCCCGCACGGTATAGGGCGGCGCTGTGGGCGTGCCGTTGATGTTGACATTATCGCCTGCCAGGCTGATTTCCGTCGTCCCTACAATGCGGTGGCCGTTGATGGAAATGGCCTCCGCGCCCGCCTCTCTCAGGCGGTTGACCAGCTCTAAAATTAAATCGTAGCGGTAGATCAGCTCGCTGTAATTGTCGCCGATCTCTTCGTCGGATACCGGATCTTCCAGCGTTATGATGATGCCGGGGCCCTTGACCTCTACCACGCCGGCGGCCAGCTTGTACTTTTCCTGGTCTGCCAGGATGGCCTGCAGAGAGTCGTCTTCCTTGGCCTTGTCCTCCTGCAGCCTTCGCAGCAGGTCTTCTTTTTCGATCAGCTCCTGGGTCAGCTGGCTGTTTTCGCTGCGCAGCTGGGAAAGCTCTGTCTCTTGCGCGCGGATCTGCGACACCGCCACCAGGCCGCCCTGCGCACCCTCCATTCCCTGCGTTGTATTGATCTGTACTGATATAATCAACCCGATGGTAATTGCAAGAATCCCCAAAATGACAGTGCCGCCGTATTTTCTCATCCCTTTTCTTCTCCCTGCCTTCTGCCGCTACTGCGCTGTATCCGGACTGAATGAATAGTAATTATCGCTGCCCACCTTGATTACGCCGCGCTGAATTTCCTTCTCGTAAAGGTCGAACACCACCTGCTTGATATTGCCTATGCTTTCGATCAGATGCGCAGGCGTCCCCTCGCAGTAGAGGCTGTCATAGATGTACGCCTTCATCGTTACCGGTGAAATGCGAATCATGCGGAAGTACAGCTCCGCCTCCGCAGCTGCCCCGATCAGCTTCAGCGCGTCGACCAGCGAATAGTTCTGTTCTACAAGCAGGGGTTTTCCCGGTTCTGCCTGGGTGGTAGAAAGGCCGGCAAGTATGGGAAGCGCCGCATTTTCTTCTGCCTGCCGCAGAACCATGCCTTCGTTATCGACGAGTATAAAGTCGTTTCCGTAGGCCACTGCCGCATACTCTTCCCGCTCCTCTAAAATGATCTCCACCGTGGCGGGCAGGCGGCGCTTGACTTTGACATTTTTGATATAGGGCTCGGCGAGCAGGCGCTGCTTTACCTTGCCCAGGTTCGTCTGAAACAAATTGGAACCGATCTCGATTTCGCTTATGGCGACCACCTGCTCCGGCGTAAAGTACGCGTTGTCGGTAACAGCGACGCGCTGTATGTCGAACAGATGAGAGGTCAGCAGAAAATAAAGCCCCGTTACACAGGCGACCGTCAGCGTAAACTTCAGAAGATAGTGCTTCTTTTTACGCTTCTTTTTTCGTCGTTTGTTCCTCGGAAACTCCTGCCGTCTTTCTTCCATCTGCGCTCCTTCTCTCAATGTGCGCTCCCAGTGTTTGCAGAGCTATATCAAATTTACCATATCCTCTATCAATATGGCAAATGTTTTCTACAATTGTTTTTCCCTCTGCCGCCAATGCGGCGATCATCAGCGCGGCCCCGCCCCGCAGATCCTGTGCGCAAACCCGGCTTCCCCGCAGCATCGGAACGCCCCTTACAACAGCGGTTCTATCCAAAACTTCGATGTCCGCACCCATCAGGGCAAGCTGTCTCGCGCACTGAAACCGCCGCTCAAATACAGCATCTGTAATGGTGCTTGTGCCCTCAGCCGACGCGCACAGGGAAAGCAGCGGCGACTGCAAATCCGTGGCAAAGCCGGGCCAGGGCTGTGCCGTTACCTCGCCGGGGCTGCGAAGGCGTGAGGGTGCCTGCAGGAAAACCTCCTGCGCCCCCTCCTCGATGCGGCAGCCCATGCGCCGCAGGACGGAGAGCTCCGCCGCAATCCACTGCGGTGAAATTCCCCGCAGGCGCAGGCTTCCCCCGGTGGCCGCTGCGGCCATCAGATACGTTCCGCCCTCGATGCGGTCTCCCATCACGCGGTAGCGGACAGGCGACAGCCGCCGCCCGCCTTTGATGCGGATTTCTTCTGTTCCCGCGCCGCGGATATCCGCGCCGCAGGCGTTGAGAAAATTCTGCAAATCCACGATTTCCGGCTCTCTGGCCGCATTGCGGATTACAGTCTCCCCCTTAGCCGACACCGCTGCCATCAGAAT
Organism: uncultured Peptostreptococcaceae bacterium; assembly: GCA_949740445.1. GTDB lineage: Bacteria > Bacillota > Clostridia > Peptostreptococcales > Anaerovoracaceae > RGIG446. The sequence goes on from CATJIF010000074.1 coordinate 67,968, forward strand.
ATTTTCCGTGGCGCCCACGCTGGGGTACGATAAAAACACCTCCGCCCCCAAAAGCTGCCCGGCCCGGCACAAGAGCCGTCCCTGTTGCTGCGAAATTTCCGCGGACAATGCGGAAAGGCCCTGGACGTGCAGGTCGGTGGGGCGGCTTCCAATGGCGCAGCCGCCCGGCGCGCAAAGCTCTGCCCGCCCGCAGCGGGAAAGCAGCGGCCCCGCTAAAAATACAGAAGAACGCATCCGCTTCATCATGGCCTCCGGGATGCTGCATCGGAACAGCCCTTTCGCATCCACCTGCAAAAGCGCGCCCTCCCGGGTGATGCGGCAGCCCAGATGGCTTAAAATTTCGCACATATTATGTACATCCGAAAGCTCCGGACAATTCTCGATGATTGTCTCTCCCGGAATCATGGCGGTTGCCGCCAGTATGGGCAGCACGGCATTTTTTGCCGCCGAAACGGCGAGCTCTCCGGACAGTGGCTTTCCACCCCATATATGATAACTATCCAATGAAACAATACACCTCCGCCAAAACATCATGGTTTCTTTCTAATCATAATATGATGCTTTCGCGAAGGTGTGACAGTTTCTATTGGATTTTTAAATGTTGATAAATCACATCCGCGCTGTCGGTGCGCCCCAGGGAGGCGCTGGCCCCGCTCATGCGCTCCAGCAGGCGGGGATCGCTTTTCATCTTCAAAACCGCCTCTACCAGACGGTCGGCGGTCAGCTCCTTTTCTTCCATCAGGATGGCCCCGCCCCGGTCAGCCACGACCTTGGCGTTGTAATACTGGTGGTTTCCCGTAACGTTGGGGGATGGAATCAGAATCGCCGCCTTGCCGCAGGCGGTGATTTCCGAAATCGTCAGCGCCCCCGACCGGCTGATTACTACGTCGCAGGCGTTCAGATAGTCGTTCATATTGTCGATATACGCAAGCAGCTGCATGTTGTCCGCTAAAACGATGCCGGCATCCTCCACGCTTTTGCAGATCTGGGCAAAGTAGCGCTTTCCCGTAACGAAAAACAGCCGCAGATCCTTTACGCCGTTGAAGGTGTGCAACGCCTCCATCATCACTTCGTTGATCTTGCCTGCGCCCAGGCTGCCGCCGAAACACAGCACGGTAAACTCGCTTTTGGAAATGCCCAGCCGCCTGCGGCATTCGGCAGCATCGACGGCTAAAAAGCTGCGCCGTATGGGATTTCCCACCACGGTCAGCTTATCCTTATGCTTAAAATAGGTTCCCGCTTCTTCGAAGCTGACAAAGACCTCCTGCACGTGCCGCTCCAGCATTTTGTTGGTAACGCCGGGAAAGGCATTCTGTTCGTGGATGTAGCAGGGGATTCCCATGCGGTCCGCTGCCCGCACCACCGGGCCGCAAACGTAGCCGCCAGTGCCCACAACCAGGTCGGGCTGAAATTCTTTTAAAATCGCCTTCGCCTGTGCCATTCCTTTTAAGAGATCCTTTGCCGTCTGCACATTCTTCCAAATCTGCCTGCGGTGAAACCCGCTGACCGTAATAAAGCGGATCGGATAGCCGCTTTTAGGAATCAGCTCTTTTTCCATGCCGTGCTCTGTCCCCACAAAGAGGATTTCGGCTTCCGGATGGCTTCGCCGGATTCTGTCGGCGATGGCTACTGCCGGATAAATGTGCCCGCCGGTGCCGCCGCCCGTCATAATTACCTTCATTCATAAAGCGCCTCCCCCGCTCGCTATACCGCCGAATGGCGTGAGATATTCAGCATCACTCCCATGGAGCCCATAAAAATCAGAAGCGCGTTGCCTCCGTAGCTGACGAAGGGTAAGATAATTCCCGTCGGCGGCATGCAGGAGGTAACCACGGCGATGTTCAAAAGCACCTGCACTGCCAGCATGATCGTAATGCCCGAAGACAGCAGCATGCTGAACAGGTCTGGCGCGTTTAAGCAGATGTGGCAGCACCTCCAGATTAGCAGCAGATAGGTCATCATCAAAATCAGACAGCCGATAAACCCCAACTCCTCGCCGATGATGGCAAAGATAAAATCGTTTTGCGGCTCGGGCAGGTACAGCGTCTTCTGTATGCTGCGCCCAAGCCCTACGCCGGTCAGCCCGCCGGAGCCCAGCGCCAGGATGGACTGCACCACCTGATAGCCGGTATTCAGCGGATCGGCGAAGGGGTCTAAAAAGCTGGTGTAGCGCTGCAGCCGGTATTCCCCTCCCGGAAGATGCAAAAGCACCCAGCAGCCGGCAGCCCCGCCCGCGCCCAGCACGGCGATCCAGATCCAGTTGAGCCCAGCCACAAACATCATGCCGCACATGATGCCCGCCACGGTTACCGCTGTGGACATGTTGGGCTGCTTTAAAATCAAAGCCACATAGGCCATCATAACGATCAGCGCCGGAATAATCCCCATGGAAAGCGATTTGATGCGTCCGGGCCTGTCGCTGAAAAACCGCGCTACAAAAGCAATGGCGCACACCTTGGCGATCTCGCCGGGCATAATCGTAATCGGGCCCACCTCGATCCACCGCACGGCACCGTGGCTGTCCTTTCCCAGGGATGTAAAGACAAGTAAAAGCAGAATCAGCCCCACGACGATGCCCGGGTAGGCCAGCTGCTTATACACCCGGTAATCCAGCATCGTGGCTGCTAAAAAAACGACCGTGCCCGCCGCCGCCCAGATCAGGTCTCGGACCAGGTACTGATAGGGATCTCCGGTCTTGCTCAGCGCGCTGTAGTAACTGGCGCTGAACACCATGATGACGCCAAACACCACAAGCCCCATCATCAGAAAGGTCAGCGCAAAATCCCCTGATTTTAATTTTCTCCTCTTTTTTACCGCTAAGGTCGCCATCTCTCACTCCCCTTTTACCCTCGGTTCTACGATTGCAGGTTGCGGACGCAGTCTTTGAAGTGCCGCCCTCTCTGCTCGTAACTGTCGTACATATCCCAGCTGGCGCAGGCCGGGGACAGAAGCACCGTATCTCCGGCTTCGGCAAGCTGTGCCGCCCGCTTGACGCACTCGTCCATGTCCCTGCACCGCAGGATATCTTCTTCTGCATACCCTTGCGCAAGCGCTGCCTCCCCGATGGCCGCTGCCGTGGCACCCAGAAGGAGCAGCTTTCTCACCCGGCCTCCGAACGCCCGGACAAATTCGTCGTAAGCGGATTTCTTATCGTAGCCCCCGGCGATTAAAAGCACAGGCGTTGTCATGGCCTCCAGTGCCTTGATGGAAGAATCCGGATTCGTCCCCTTCGAATCGTTGATATATCTTACACCGTCCACGATGCCGCACAGCTCCAGCCGGTGCTCTACCCCGGCAAACTTCCGCAGCACGGATGCAATCGCCGCAGGCACAACCCCTGCGCAGAAAGCGATGGCCGAGGCGGCCAACGCGTTTTCCAGATTGTGCGCACCGGGAATCTGAAGCTCCCGCACGCCGCAGATTTCATGTATGCAGCCGCTTTTATCGGCCACGACGATGGTTTCCCCCTCCACATAGGCGCCCTGGGCAAGCCGCTGCGTGCGCGAAAAGGCAAACACCGCTGCCCTGCAGTCTTCCGCCAGCTGCCAGCAGGCCGCATCGTCGCGGTTGACGATGAAATAGTCCTCCGGCCCCTGGTTTCGAAACACGTTCGCCTTGGCCTGCGCGTAGCGCTCCATGGTTTTGTGCCGGTCCAGGTGGTCGGGCGTCAGGTTTAAAAGCGCCGAAATGCGTGGCCGAAAGGTTTCGGCGATCTCTAGCTGAAAGCTGCTGACCTCCGTTACAAACCAGGTATCCTCTGCAGCGCCGATGGATTTGCTGATTACGGGCACGCCGATGTTTCCAACCACCTCGGTGCGCAGTCCAGCCTCCTTAAATATCTCTCCCACAAGGGTGGTTGTCGTGGTCTTTCCGTTGGTTCCGGTAATGGCGGCATACTGCCCGCGCCCCAGCCGGAAGGCCAGCTCCAGCTCGCTGATCACCTCTGCCCCATTGGCCTGCGCCTCCATTACAAAAGGCAGCAGCGGCGATATCCCCGGGCTCATCACCACGGTGTCGTAGCGCGCATCGGGCTTTAAGTCCCTGCCGAAGCAGCAGGTGACATCGTGATTCTTAAAATATTGAATGAGCGAGCCGTCCAATTCCTCCGACCGTTTCTTATCCTGAATAGTTACGTCGGCACGCAGCCCGATCAGCGCTTTCGCTGCGGCGATTCCCGAGCGTCCCAGTCCGACTACCAAGTATTTCCTTCCCTGCAACATGCGTTCCCGCTCCTTTCTCTTTTATTTTTACAGAATCAGCAGGCTGAAGCAGCACAGTCCCAGCGTTACCAGCCAGAACACGGCTACCACCTTCGTCTCTTTCCAGCCCGACAGCTCAAAGTGATGGTGCAGAGGAGCCATGCGGAAAAAGCGCCGGCCGTTCTGCGTTTTAAACACGTACACCTGGATGATCACCGACAGCGCCTCGGCGACGTAAATCCCGCCGGCGATGGGGATGATCAGCTCGATATTCATTAAAATCGCCGCTGCCGCGATGGCTCCTCCCAGCGCCAGCGCTCCGGTATCGCCCATAAACAGCTTCGCCGGATGGCGGTTGTAGAGCAGAAATCCCAGGCAGGCCCCGGCGATGGCGGCGCTGAAGGCCGCTGGCGCCCCGTAGCCGTAAAAGCTGATGCCCACTACGGCTAAAAATGCGGCGACGATAGCTGTTACCCCTGCGGCCAGCCCGTCCAGGCCGTCGGTCAGGTTGACGCTGTTTGTCATGGCGACCATGACAAAGGCCACGAAGGGGATGTACAGGATGCCGAAATCCCAGTGCTGCCTCAGGATTGGAATAAAGATGCTGGTTCCGTACACCGAAACGCTGCACTGATAGGCTGCCACTGCGCAGGAAATAGCGATCTGAAGGATCAGTTTCTGCAGGGCTGTCAGCCCCAGATTGCGCTTCATGGCCACTTTTACAAAATCGTCGATAAAGCCGATGGCCCCAAACGCTAACAGCGTGCCTAAAAGAATCAGCATATCCGTATTGACAAGCCCGGAAGTCAGGCAGGTAACAACGATGGCAAGCAATATGGCAAGCCCGCCCATGGTGGGCGTTCCCGACTTTACCATGTGGGACTGCGGCCCCTCTTCGCGAATGCTCTGCCCTGCCTTAATTCTCCGCAGCAGGGGAATCAACGCGGGCGTGGCGATGGCAGTAATCACAAAGGCGATGACAAGGCGCGCGGCCACCGGATAGTATGCGGCAAGTTCCTGGTTCATTTTCCGCACCCCCTCTTGGAAAGCTCGCGCAACTGCTGCGCCACAAGGGACATCTGCATACCGTTAGAGCCCTTCAGCAAAATAACGTCATCCTTTTGCAAGAGTCCCGGCAGGGCCGCGGACAGCTGCTCCCTGTCCGGAAAATACAAAATCGCAAGCGGCGACTGCGCTTCTGTCTCTTCCAGTACCGCCTGCGCTTCCTGCGCGATAAACCGGGCCTGGGGCCCGCAGGCGATCAGCAGCCGGGCAAGCCCCGCAGGTCCGCCGCAGACAAACTCCCTCCCCACCTGCCGGTGCAGTGCCTCCGACTGCTCCCCCAGCTCTAAAATATCCGCAAGCACCGCCACCCGGCGGCCGCCGGTTACATTGTACAGCACTTCGGCTGCGGCCGCCACCGAATCGGGGCTGGAATTGTACGTGTCGTCGATCAGCTTCCAATCCTTCAGAGGTTCGATCACCAGCCGGCGGCTGGTGGCCTCCATCTGCCGCAGCGCCTCTGCCGCCTCCTGCATCGGCACCTTCAGCTGAAGCCCTGCGCCTACGGCCAGCATGGCATTGTGCGCGTTGTGCCGCCCCAAAAGCGGTATCTGGAATTCCTGCGAAACGCCGCTGTATGCCAGGCGAAAGGAAATTCCGGCCTCGCCCAGATCTTCTATTTCTGAAAGGCAGATGTCCGGCGTTCCGTTCTCGCCTGCCGTCAGCAGGCGGAAGTGTCCGGTATAGCCGCTATCCTCCTTCTGCCGCGCCGCAATGCAACGGCTGATGTGCTGCAGGCTCAGATACTCGCTGTCGCTGTTGACAATCAGCACATGCTTCTGGTCGAAGAGGTCCGTAACCTCCAGCTTCGCCTTCAGTATGTTTTCTCTGCTCTTCAGAAATTCTATGTGCGACGTCCCCACATTGGTAATCACAGCCAGGTCGGGCCTCACGATATCCGCCAGCAGCCGGATTTCCCCAAAGCTGCTCATGCCCATTTCAAATACAGCGACCTCGGTGTCTTCTTCCACCTGAAATATGGTCAGCGGAAGCCCCAGCTCGTTGTTGAGATTTCCTTCATTGCGTATGGTCTTATATCTGCGCGATAAAATCGCATAGAGCATTTCTTTCGTGCCGGTCTTTCCCGTGCTCCCAGTTACTGCCACCTTAATCGGATGAAACTGCGACAGATACCAGCGCGACAGCTCCTGCAGCCCCCGCACGGTGTGCTCCGTGCAGACGATATCCGCATCAGGGTACTGCCTGGCAAGCGCTTCTGCCACATGGATTTTAGACAGCAGAAACGCCCGGCATCCCTGCCGGGCCGCCGCCTCTGCATAGATGTGGCCGTCCTGTCGTTCTCCCTTGATCGCAATAAACAGCGCCGTTTCGTCTGCGCTTCTCGAATCTATGACGACTCTGCTGATTTCGCGCCGGCCGCCGCCTGCGGTGAAAACCGCAGCTGTCGCCTGCGCAACCTGGCTTGTGGTTATTTTCTTCATATGCTCGCTCTCCTGCGTTTTTTCAATCCCCTGGCGGCCCGTCTGCCTCTTTCAGCAATTCCTGTACCACCTGCCTGTCGTCAAAGGGATATTTTTTTCTTCCTATGGTCTGCGTGGTTTCGTGCCCTTTTCCGGCGATGAGCACCGCATCGCACGGCCCGCATAAAGCGAGCGCCCGCGCAATCGCCCTGCGCCTGTCGCTTTCGATTTCGTATGCGCCGCAGCACTGGCACATGCCCTCTTCGATCTGCGAGGCGATCCTCTCCTGGGGCTCCGTGCGCGGATTATCCGATGTGATAATGCTGTAGTCCGCAAGCTGTCCCGCCGCCGCACCCATCAGAGGCCGCTTGTTCGCATCTCTGTCGCCTCCGCATCCGAACACGCAGATCAGCCTGCCGCCGGGCTTTACCAGCGGCCGTGCCGCGCGCAGCACGTTCTCCAGCGCATCGGGCGTGTGGGCGTAATCCACGATCACCAGCTTCCCCCTGGGATTTTCCACCGGCTGAAACCGCCCGGCAGCCCCGCTTGCCTGCGCAAGCAACCTGGCAGCGGCGATGTCGAAGCCCTCCCTGGGCCTGCGCAGCGCTCTCTTTTCTATCCCGGTGGAGCTCGCACTGCCGGCAAGCGCTTCGCAGGCCGCCGTACTCACCGCCCAGGCCAGAAGGCCGTTGTAGCAGTTAAAGCTCCCCGGAAGCAAAAGCGATAGCTCTGTGGCGGGCCTTCCGCTTCGATAAAGCTGCATCCGGCTTCCGGCCGCGCCCGCCTCCTCCACCTGCCCGAAGATGTCGGCTGTGCTGTCGTTGAGAGAAACGCTGCAACAGGAATACCCTTCGCTTTGCAGCTCTCTGTACAGCCGCCTGCCCCACGGGTCGTCTATATTGATAAACGAGGTGTTTGTCACCTGATAAAACATCTTCTTTTTCGCCTGGTAATACGCTTCCATGGTTTTGTGAAAGTCCAGGTGGTCTTCGGTCAGATTGGTAAATGCGCCCCAGGCAAAGGCCATCCCGGCCACGCGGCCCAGCGCCAGCCCGTGAGACGATACCTCCATGGCGCAGGCGACATTTTCCGCCTGCTCCATCTCCGAAAGCATCCGGTACAGCTGGTCCGGCGGCGGCGTGGTGCGCCCGGCTTCGCTTCGCCTGAGGCCCGTATCGTAGACCACCGTACCCAGCAGCCCGCAGCCGGCACCAAGCCCTGCAAGCACCTGGTGGATCAGGCCGGTGGTCGTGGTCTTTCCGTTGGTGCCCGTAACGCCGATCAGGCAGAGCCTTTGGTCGGGATGCCTGTAAAAGCAGGCGGACAGCCGGGAAAGAAGCGCTGTCGTGGGCGGCAGCCCGTCGGCGCTGACAAGCACCGCCGCCGCACCCCGCTTCTGGGCTTCGGCAATGTGGCGGCTTCCGTCATCAAGGCTTCCCCTGATGCAGACGAATAGATCGCCCTGTTCTACCCGCCTCGAATCGCAGCAGATGCCGCCAATCTGCGGGTTTTCTTCTCTATTTTCTGTCGTACCTCCGCATTTTATCCCCGTTTCGTGAAGCAATTCCTGCAGCTTCATGGGGCATTCCTTTCTTGTTTTTATTTTTTCAGGCAGCCCTGCGGCATCCGCTGCCTGCAAGCTGGCCTGCGCCCGCCTCTCCTCAGTCGCCCTGTGCCGGCGCACCCTCTACGGTTTCGTAGTACAGCGTTACCGTCGATTCTATGGATACCGACTCCCCGGCCTTCGGATACTGATCGACTACCACGGCATCCGAGTGGCCGGTTCCAGTGCCGGAAGGCAGATGACCTTTCAGGTTCTGGCCGCCTAAGATTCCCAGTGCATTGGCGACGCTGCGTCCGACCAGGTCTGGCACCTTCGTCATCCGGCTTTCGATGGCCTTTTGTTCTTCCGCTGTATAGGTGGGCTGCACATTCAGATAGCGCAGCGTATCTTCTAAAATCATTTTAACGCCGGGCGCAGCCGTCTGGCTTCCGAATTTTACGCCCTTGGGCGTATCGACGATCAAAAGGATGGTTACCTGCGGATCTTCCATGGGGGCAAGCCCGATAAACGAAGAGTATGTATCTTCAGAATAGCCGCCGTTTTTTGGCTTGTTGGCCGTTCCGGTCTTTCCGCCCACGCGATAGCCACTGACTCTGGCCGTTCCGCCGCCGCCCTCATCTACGACGGATTCCATGATTACGCACATTTCATCCGCGGTCTGCTTGGAAATAACCTGGCGCACCACCTTCGGCTCGAAGGATTCCACCACGTTTCCGTCGCTGTCCACCAGGGCCTTTACCAGCCGGGGCTGCATCAGGTTGCCGCCGTTTCCGATGGCCGAAACCGCAGTCACCAGGCTGATGGGCGTTACGGCGATTCCCTGTCCGTAGGACATGGTGGCAAGCCCCACAGGCCCCGCCGTCTCTTTCTTCTGCAGAATGTTTCCGCCTTCGCCGGGAAAGTCCACGCCCGTCTTTTCCATCAGGCCGAACATGGACAGGCCCTCGTAGTATTTTTCCATGCCCATGCGCTGTGCCAGCTGGATAAATACCGGATTGCAGGAGTTTTGCACCGCCTGCGTCAGCGTTTCGTGGCCGTGCGGCTGCGGCCGCCAGCAGTGCAGCGTGGTTCCCGCCACATTGTAGGAATGCTGGCAGACAAAAGTATCCGACGGCGAGGTTACGCCGGCGTCTAAAGCCAGCGAAGTGGTAATCAGCTTAAAGGTCGAACCCGGCTCGTAGGTGTCGCTGATCAATGGGTTTCGCCACATCTGGTTCCAGTAGGTCTGCTTATCCTCGTTGGACATGGCAGCTACCTTTGCGGCCTCTTCCGGGTCTAAGGGCGTGCGGGGATCGTTGGGATCGAAGTCCGGCGTTACGGCCATGGCCAGGATATCGCCGGTTTTCGGGTCCATGATAATGCACATGACGCGATCCGCCTGAGTATCTGCCTGCACGGTTTCCAGCGCCTTTTCTACGTAGTGCTGAATGACCTCGTCGATGGTGAGAACCACCCCCAGCCCATCCTCGGCCTGATAGTATTTCTCCACGCCATACGACAGCTTCTGCCCCCGGATATCCTTATTTTTAATCCACCGCCCGTTGATGCCGGACAGGTACTGGTTGTATTTCAGCTCAATGCCCGACAGACCTTGGTTGTCGTCCGTGGTGCTGCCCAGCACGTGAGAAAGAAATGCGCCCAGCGGATAGTACCGCTTTACGTCTTCTGCGATCTCGATGCCCGGAAGCTGTTCTGCGCGGATGGCGTCTGCCTTTTCTTTGCTGACGTATTTGGCGACGCGCAGAAGCAGCCGGTCAGTGCGCGTAATCAGCTCCTTTGTCTCCGCCACGTCAAGCTCTAAAATTTCCGCAAGCTTCATGGCAACGTGGTCGGCGTTGGCCTCCGCCTCTTCCTTTTTTTCGCTGGAATTGCGTATGCTCGCCGGGCGCACCCATATGGTATTGGTTACGGCGCTGATAGCAAGCTCCTTGCCGTTGCGGTCGTAAATGACGCCCCGGCGCGCGGTCAGCGGAATGTCGCTGGTCTGCTGCTCGGTGGCCATCTCCGAATACTCCGCACCGCGGACAATTTGAATCCAGCCCACGCGAAAGGCCAAAAGCGATGCCACTGCGCACACGATGCCAAACACGATGATCAGTCTTCTCTTGTGCATGTTGGTCGATGGCTTCATACTCCCCTGTTCTCCCTTCCCCCGACGGGCCTCGCATCGGCCCGATATGAAAAAGGCTTCCTCCGTAAAGTGGTATTCCGCATCCTGCGCGCTTCACAAGGCAGCCCCTTTTATCATTTCTATCTGTTTTTCACCACCCGCTACTCTAAGTATATCTGCCGGCTGTTAATTATATGCCTGCACCTTCAAGGCCAGTGCAAAATCCCGTATCGGCTCCTCTCTGTCCCCTTCGATATACACATACTCCGTAACCTGAGGATACACCATGCCCATAGCCAGCGCTTTTGCTTCGATGGACTGGATGCTGACCGCGCTCTTCAGCTTTACATTGAGGTTTTCGATCTCGCCGTCCAGTTCTTTGCTCTGCGCGTTCAGCGTATTGACGTTGTACTGGATTTTAGCGCTGTAGGCTGTCGCGGCTACGAATCCGGCAAAGACTGCTCCGATCAGCGCCACTAAAATCAAAAGCCGCAGTTTATCCTGTACGGAAACCGCTGCCTGTGTCTGCGTCTTTTGTACGATATTCTTTTCTCTGACCGGACTCTGCCGCAGCACGCGCCGCTGATATTCTTCCCGATAGGTATATCGCCTCTCCTGTGCATACTTTTTTTTCGCTGCTGTCATTTATCTTCCTCTCACACGTAATTTTTTGATACAGGCTGCCGCTAACGCTTTTCAATTACGCGCAGCTTCGCGCTTCTAGCCCTGGGGTTTTCCGCAATCTCCTGCGCGGACGGCAGGATGGGCTTTCCCGAAACCTTCCTCACATCCGGCCTGCGACCGCAGACGCAGACCGGCAGCTCTTTCGGACAGGTGCAGGGCGAAAGCCGCTGCTGGAATTTTTCTTTTACAATGCGGTCTTCCAGCGAATGGAAGGTGATGATGCACAGCCGCCCTCCGGGCAGCAGCACGTCCATGAAATCCGTTACTGCCTTCGAAAGCTGCGAAAGCTCGTCGTTGACCTCGATGCGTATGGCCTGGAACGTGCGCTTTGCCGGATGCGGGCCATCTCTTCGGGCCGAAGCCGGAATGGCTGCCTTGATGATATCCACAAGCTGTCCTGTAGTCGCAATTTCGCCCTGGGCCCTGCGCCGGACGATAAACTGGCTGATCCTTAAAGCCCACCGCTCTTCGCCGTAGGTCCGGATTACCTCTGCCAGCCGTTTTTCGCTGTAATCGTTGACCACATCGTAAGCGCTGAAGGAGTCGTCGGCATTCATCCGCATATCTAACGGCGCATCCTGCATGTAAGAAAATCCCCTCTGCGCATTGTCCAGCTGAAAGGAAGATACGCCCAGATCTAAAAGCGCGCCGTCTATGCCTTCGATATCCCGTTCGCCGAGCACTTTTTTGATGTCGGCATAGTTGCTCTGCACGAATTCCCTGCGGCAGGAAAAGCCGTCCAGCCGTCTGGATGCTGCGTGCAGGGCGTCTTTGTCGCGATCTATGCCTATAAAAATCCCCTTTTGGTTTAATGCCCCACATATGCCGCCGGCGTGGCCACCACCGCCCAGAGTTCCGTCTACATAAATGCCCTCGGGCCGGATGTTCAGCTGCTGCATGCACTCGCTGAACATTACCGATACATGTTTGAATTCCATACCGGTCACCTGCCCTTAAATCCCATAGCTCGTCATCTGACTGGCAAATTCCTCGGGATTCAGGCTCATGCCGCTGTCTTCGTCTTCGTATACCTGTTTGCTCCAAATCTCTACTTTGTCCAGAATTCCCACGGTAACCAGCTCCTTTTCGATCTGCGCATATTCCCGCAGGGCGGCAGAGATGGAAATGCGCCCCTGCTTGTCGATTTCGCACTCCTGGGCGCTGGCGTACAGGTAGCGGATAAAGCGCCTCGCCTTGGCATCGGATACCGGAAGCCCGGAAAGCTTTTCGCGGAATTTCTCCCACTCGCTCATCGGATAGATATACAGGCACTTGTCCAAACCCTTTGTTAAAACGCACTTGTAGCCCAGCTCATCCCGGAATTTGGATGGAACGATCATCCGCCCCTTGGCGTCTATGGAGTTTTGATATTCGCCCATCAGCACCAGCCACATACCCACCCTTCTTAATTTAACATCTCCACTATAACCCACTTTCCTCCACTTTGCAACTATTTTGCCCGAAAAAATGGGCGACCGTTTGCGCCCGCCCTCCACTTCTTTCTCCCTCTTCTACGAAACTTCAAGGTTTTTTGCCCCTGCGGCCGTAAAAATTTCTGCTTGCCCTGCAATTTGCAAAAAATGGAACAGCGCCGCTCTTTTGCAGAAGCGGCGCCTGTGTTGTATGTTTTTTTATTCTTCTATTTGGAACGGAATGCCGCTGTAATTTCCCTGCCGCATTTCCCGCTCGATCCAGTACTGCCCTGCGCTCCACACGCTGGCCACCGAAAAGCATCCGATCAGCAGGAAGCACAGGAGCACGATGCCCCATCCATCGTAGCGCAGCCGTTCTTCCCTAGCTGTCGCATAGCCCCACAATACCTCTGCCCCCATCAGAATTAGAAGCACCGGCCAGAATTTGAGGCAGAACCAGATATTTACCACACTGGGCATGAAAATCCATACGAGAAACAATATACCTGCGCCGACCAGGCCGATGCCCAGGCTCAGCGTGCCGATCCTACGCCCTCTCATCGCTTTGCGCCCCTCTCAACTCTTTATCATTCCCAAACACCCCCCCCTCTGGAAGCTTTTGGGTTTCTTTGTTGCCGCGGATCAGCCGCCATCCGGCCCAGATGATGAGCAGCGCCACGATGCACTGCGGCACGATGTGGCTGATGCTGTGGATGATGCGCCAGATGAAGTCGGGAATAAAGTTCATCGAGCCCAGCACGTAGAGAACTACATTTTCCCACAGCGCGTAGATGCCCATGATAACCAGCGCAACCCCTACCACCAGCTTTGTGCTGCTGTTGGCAAAGGCAAAGCCCGCCAGCAGCTCCGGCGAAAACAGATAGTCATCGGTCTGGCTGTAAAATTCTAGATCGTCCTGAAACCGGATGTTGATGCAGTCGAAAAAGGCATAAAACCAGACGACTGGCGTCAGAATGCCGATGGGGCCGATGTTCAGCCACGCGGCAAGAAACCACAGCAGGGCGAAAATTCCCATAAAAGAGACCCCCCGCTTGATAAACCCGTTGAGCATGTGCCCTGCTCCCGGGCAAAAGGCGAAAATAACGGTCCAAAATCTGCTTCTTTTCTTTATCATAACGAATTTAATCCTCCCGTTGCGCAAAATGTTGCGAAATGCTGCGCAGGCTCTTTGTAATTTCCTCAAAAGGTCGTGCCGTCCACTCCAGAATCTCTGTCTTTTGCACTTCTTCCCCGCGTTCTTCCCAACGCCCTGCACTTCTCAGACGGTCCATATGGCTTCCGAATACGCCGGCGTTCAGCAGGAGGATGGTCATGCAAGCCGCCATCCCTACCTTAAACGGGTAGTACTGGAATACCTTCGGCGTCGTCTCTTTCTTTTTTACTGCTGCTGCCCTGTGCGCCGTTTTTGCCGGCAGTCCTCCGGCCGCTTCGCTGCGCAAGGCTGACATCGCCGGCACCGGCAGGCGGCGGACAGCCACCTCCTCTGTTGCGGCAATTTCCCTGCGCACGCTTTCTGCAAACAAGGGAGTTACCTGCAACAGGGCCTCTTCTTCGTACATGTCCGCAAGCTGCAACGCGCACTGGTCGCACATGCCGATGTGCTCAAGCCACCGGTCCATTTCTTCAGGAGCACCGCCTCCGGCCTTCAGCCGGCTCAATTCCTCCCGACTTAAGTGTTCTCTGCTCACAGCTGTTCCTCCTTCCAAAGCTTCTGCAGCATGGCTCTCGCCCTGTAAAACTGCGTCTGCACTGTTTTTACATTTTTCCCTGTTTCCGCAGCGATCTGCTCCGGATGCTTCTGATGAATAAAGTATTCCGTCGCCACCGTGCTGTACGGCTCTTTCAGAGAGCGGCATAGCCGCAACAGCTGCCGCATGAGGTCCGCATTTACCGCTTCGTCCTCCGGCAGCGGCTCTCTGTCCCTGACCTCGTCGAACACCTGTTCCTCCGTCGGTATGGCCCGCCGTGCACTGCTCTTTAGATAGTCTTTGCACTTGTTTGTCGCAATCCGCACCAGCCACGCCTTTTCGTTTTTCCCATCGAAGCTCCCCATTGCCCGATAGGCAGAAACGAAGGTTTCCTGCGCCAGATCTTCACTCTGAAAGTAATCCTTTGTCATAGAATAGCAGATGGTGAAAATCAATCCCGAATACGTTTGCATCCATTGTTCTAATTGTTCGTGTTCCTGGCTCAGAATCGTTTCACCTCCCTGTTCCCAAGCCTTACCCCTTTTCATTTATTATAAACGAAGCCCTCTTCTCCTTTTCTTCACGATTTCCGATATTTTTTACAGCCGCGGCTTTTTTTCGAAAAGCTTTATCACTTTTCCCACCGCTGCATATATTGGAACAGAAACGATGAAGTTTCACGTTTCCCTCCTCACTACATATTGCCGGGAACCCGCCCTCGGGCGCCCGGTGCGCACCGCCTGCGGTCCGCGGAATTTTACGCTCGCTCCGCCTTCCCGGCAATATCAAATTTGCAACAATGTGAGGTATTTGAATATGTGTGCATGTTCTTGTCTCGGTTCTCTGTGCGGAACCAACATCGACTCCGACCGAATCTCCTTTTCTGCTTCCAGAGCAAATCTGGTTTACATGGATAAGGTGTATTCGTACAACAAAGTGGAAAGCTGCCCGCTGCTGCTTCCGCTGACGACCACGCCCGAAAATTACGGCGTGTCTCTGACGGTAAGCGATCCCTGCTGCGGCTGCTGCGATTCGTGCTCGGTGGACCTTTCCTCTGCGTTCTCCGTCACCAACGCTTACGTATTGACGGAACAGTTTATCCCCACCGGCAACATTTCACCAGGCCAGATTACGGTCAACGGTGCTGCTGTGGATTCGATCTCCACTGAAAACGGGCAGTTCGTAGCCTCCACCGCCGGCCTGATCGGCAACATCCAGCGGGAGTGCTGCATGGAATCTGGACTCCCGACCAAGGCCTTTTTCCTGGCCAATTCCGTAGGGCCCTGGGCGATCCGCTTCCGCATTGTCCTGGAGGGAACGGTATCTACCGGCGGAAAAAACTGCTGCTTCCGCGCCGAGTTTATCAATAACACCGGCACGTTTGTAGCGCTTCCCGCCAACTCGCTGTCCAATTTCGCAATCCCGAAGCTGAGTCTGCCCTGCGCGGTCAACGGCATCGCTCCTACGATCCGGTTCCAGTTCGGCGCTGCGGCGAAAATTCTAAACCCCGTGCTGACGGTTACGAACGCCGGAACCGCTGCGGCTTCCAATCTGGTGCTCAGCGGCACGCTGGTAATTAACCCCACCATGTCTGCCGAGGTTGTGCGCAAGGCTCTCTTCTGCGTCACTGCCTGCGAGGCCATGCTGCCCTGCGACGGTACGCTGGAAGCACTGGCCGAAGAGGATGAGGAAGATACCTGCGATCCTTTCGCTCCGGACTGCGCCTGCGGTACAGCTTCGCCCCAGCCGCTGGCCAACACCATCATCGGCGGCGCAGGCAGTTCCTGCGGCGGCAACAGCTGCGGGTGCAACTCCTGCGGCGGTAATTCTTGCGGAGGGAACTCCTGTGGCTGCGGCTCCTGCGGCGGAAATTCCTGCGGAGGGAACTCCTGTGGCTGCGGCTCTTGCGGCGGAAATTCCTGTGGCGGAAATTCCTGTGGCTGCGGAAACAACGGCATTATGACACTGCCCAGCTTTCCCGACCGGGAAAACGGATGCCACACCTGCAGCTCTTGCATGAGCCTGTAGCCTGCACAAAACAGAATCAGCGCGTGCCCTGCGGTACGCGCTGATTTTTATCTTTTATATGGAAAAGAACGGGATTTCCGCAGAAGGTACAAGTTGCACCGGAACCGAATGCAGCAGATGCAGGCTGTCGCGTTCCACCGCACAGCTGTACGCCAATACCGCAACCCCCGCTTCCTGTGCTTCGCGCAGCGCCTGCCCAAATTCCGGATGGGTCTGATCGTTGGGCCGAAAGCATTTGACCTGCTCCAGCTGAACGACGAAGAGGATAACGGCTTCATACCCCGCTTTCTTTGCGCGTATCAGCTCCCGTATATGCTTGACGCCCCGCTGCGTCGGCGCGTCGGGAAACAGCGCCACGCCGTTTCTTTCCAGCGTAACGCCCTTTACTTCTATATAAACTTTCTTCGCAAGGGGAATCTCACACTGCCGGCCTTCATCCTGCTGCACGGCCGGACCTTCCGCATACAAATCGAACCGGGAGTCGCCGTACACCACCTCGCGCCTTAAAAGCTGCGGCGGTGTTGCAAAGCCGGGCAGCAGAACCAGGCCCTGCCGCAGCGCTTCCTCCGCCACCTTGTTGGGCGCCTGGGAATCGACGTTGATTAAAACGGAATCGTTGCGGCTCTTCTTTCGGACGGCAATCAGATCGTATCTGGTCTTTCGCAGATCTGCAATTCCCCGAAACTCCTCCAGATATACAGGCGCACCCAATACGAGAAGCTCCCTGCAACGTCCCGTATTTTTTACGTGCACGGTCTCTTCTCTCCCGTCTATTAGCACATTGGCAATAAACCGGTTGGGACGCTCTAAAAAAACACCGCTTACCACTCGTTTGTACTTCATCGTCCTTACTCTCTTTCCCGCTCCGAACCGGATATTCTGCTGCATACTTTGCCGGTCGCCGAGCATAAGTATTATACCACACCCCTTGATTTTTCTGCAATATTTTCCCGCTCCTTCTGAATTATTACACTTCTATGACATCTCTAAAACTCGTTGAAAAAAACGGAAAATCATACTAAAATAAAGACAGTATTTGTGTGTATTTACGCCGGTGGATTCGCTTGTCGGGCAGCAGAAATCGCCGGGCTTTCCGGAAGTTCTGCCCGCATCCGAATCTCTCATTTCTGAAAAGAGGTTGTTTTATGAAACGAAACTTTTTTGCAGGAAGCGCAGTCCTTCCCCTCGTTCTCTTTTTGCTGTTTCTCACATCCTGCGGAGCACAGTCCTACGACGAGGATATGAAGGAGGAGGACATTACGTTGCCCTATCTGACAGAGGAATTCAGCAAGCAGCTGCTTACAGATGGCGCCGAGCATCTCGTCGGCTCTATCGAGCCTGTCGCCTCTGAGGACGGTTCTTCGCAGATTCTCCTGCATCCCAAGGAAGTCGCCTCCTCTCCCGATGCCGACGGCACTTATCCTGCTGTCAGCTACGTCCGCACCGATTCTCTGAGCGTCCCCGACCAGATGTACGGAAGTTTCGGCGATCCGCCTTCCGTTCTTTCCGCCAGCGAATTCCTCGCCGCCGTGGAAGCGGATCTGAAGGACAGCGGGCAGAGCTTCGACGAATACGGCGATTATCTTCTGTACGATGTCTACGCCTTAGACGGGCAGGCCCTGCTGATTCTCTATAATCCTTCTTACGTTTTGCAGACGCCCAACCCGTAACCTGCTATTTGCATATGGCCATACACCCGTTACTCCCTGCCGCAAACCGATTGCGGCGGGATTTTTTGTGTGATTTCTCCAAGATCCAGCGTCAGCTGTCCTTCCAGAGCCGATGCCTTTTCTTTTGCAGCCCGCGGTTTTCCTTTCTTTCCCTTTTTTCCTTTGCCTGCCGAATTCGCCTTCGCATCCCCTGCCTCTGGAACCGCTTTTTCCTCGGCCGTGGTTTCTCCTGCCACTTTGCCGGCTGCTGCGGCATCGCTTTCCTCCTGTGCATCTTTCAGCCGCATGGCCTTCGCCCTGTCGTAAAATGTCCCTGTCGGTACGCCACAGGCTTTCGAAGCCTGCCGTACCGACATCGTACCGTTTCGCCACGCCTCGTACACCTCGTAAAATTTTTTGGGCAGTGTACGAGACGGCCTTCCGAATTTTACACCGCGCTCCTTTGCCGCTGCAATCCCTTCCGCCTGCCGCTGGCGGATGTTGCTGCGTTCATTTTCCGCTACAAACGACAGTACCTGCAGCACAATGTCGCTTAAAAACGTTCCCATCAGATCCTTGCCTGTACGAGTATCCAACAGAGGCATGTCCATCACTACGATATCGGCTTCGATCTCCTTTGTTATAATGCGCCACTGCTCCAGTATTTCTTTATAGTTTCGCCCCAGCCGGTCGATGCTTTTGATATAGAGCAGGTCATCCTTTTTCAGTCGCTGCGCCATACTCTGATATTCAGGACGGTCAAAGTCGCTGCCGGACTGCTTATCCGTAAAGATATTTTCTTTCGGAATGTCCAGTTCCCGCATAGCGATCCATTGCCGGTCCTCGTTCTGATCTCTCGCGCTGACCCGGATGTACCCATAGCTTGCCAATACAAATTCTCCATGTTCACCCCGCGGGTGATTGCTTCGTCTGCTTGCCTCGTTGTATTTCTTCTATTATAGCGAAAATCTTTGCCTTGTCCCATATTTGGAAGAATAAAAATAAGCGCAAAAAACGAGAAACCCCTTTCGGATTTCCCGTGTATCCACCACCTGCAAAGCTGCCAGGGCGTGCGCCGCATATCCCTGGAATGGAACGGAACACTCTATTTATCGTAACTATCTTTTATTTTATGATATAATCGTATCGTACAATTCAGGAGGGAGAATCGAGATGACGCACTTGCTCTTACTCATTATTTACCTGTCCTTTATCAGCCTGGGGCTGCCCGATTCGCTGCTGGGCGCTTCCTGGCCGGCGATGTATTCCGCCTTTGGCGTGCCGATTTCCTTTATGGGAATGGTTTCCATGATTATTGCCGCAGGTACCATCGTTTCCAGCCTGATGAGCGACCGCCTGACCCGCCGTTTCGGTACAGGAATGATAACGGCGGTCAGCGTGGCTACTACCGCCGTCGCTCTGGCCGGCTTTTCTTTTACGCATTCCTTCTGGCCTCTGTGCCTGTGGGCTGTCCCTTATGGCTTAGGCGCCGGCAGCGTGGATGCCTCGATAAACAATTACGTAGCCCTGCACTATCCCAGCCGCCACATGAGCTGGCTGCACTGCATGTGGGGGATCGGCGCTTCGCTGGGGCCGCTTTCCATCAGCCTGGCGCTTCGCAGCGGATACGGCTGGAACGCGGGCTATCGCGGCATGGCAGCGCTTCAGGCCGCACTGACTGCCATTTTTCTGCTCAGCCTGCCTCTGTGGAAACAGCACGCCAGCGCACGGTTTTGCGGTGCAGCCCCCTCACAAAAGCCCTCTTCGCAGCCGCAGCCGATCCGCCTGCAGCAGGTAGTTGCTCTTTCCGGCGCAAAGGAAGCTATGCTCGTCTTTTTCTGCTACTGCGCTCTCGAGCAGACAGCCAGTCTCTGGACTGGAAGCTATCTGATGCTGCATTTGCAGCTGCCCGCAGAAACAGCGGCAGGCATGGTCAGCCTGTTCTTCCTGGGCGTCACTTCAGGTCGATTCTTCAGCGGATTCCTGACGCTAAAGCTCAGCGATGTGCAGATGGTGCGCCTGGGGCAGTGCCTTCAGCTTGCGGGCATTGCCGCGCTGCTGTTTTTCACAGGCGTTCCTGCTGCGCGGGCCGGGCTTCTGCTGCTGGGGCTGGGCTGTGCACCCATCTACCCCTGCTGCATCCACGCGACACCCGCCCGCTTCGGAGCCGATGTCTCCCAGGCCATCATCGGCGTGCAGATGGCCAGCGCCTACGTGGGTACCTGCGCGATGCCGCCTCTGTTTGCTCTGATCGCAAACCATATCGGTGCAGGCTGCCTGCCGCTGTATCTTCTGTTGCTGGGGATTCTCATGGCTGTCATGCACCAGAGACTGTTGCAACGCTGCACTGTGAGCGCGAACTCTACTTCTGTATAGTGACTCTGCGCCCTTTTTCACAAAACCTTCACCTGCACATTAGACAACATCGACTTTTATGCGGTATAATAAATGTGCGCACAAAGGCTTTCGGGGCCGCAAGGCGTTCCGAACAGCTTTGACTGCGCACATGGGGTGAAAGGAGATTTTTTGAATGAAACGATATGCAGCTATCCTCACAGCCGCTGCACTTTTTTTGCAGCTTTCCGCAGGCCCGGTCTCGGCCCTCTGCAAAAAGCTACCGACCAGTTCCAGTGCTGTACTGGAAAGCAGCGATCCTTCCGACTACGAAAACAATCAGATTCTGACCATCCTCCGAAACGGGGAACTGAAGCTTCTTTCCTGCCGGGATGCGACAGAGCTTTCGCAGAAGCTTTCAGAACTCTGCGCCGACCCGCAGGTCGCCTTAATACAGCCTAACTATACTTATACCGACACCGCTGCCCTGACTGCCGACCCGCTGTCAGAACGCCAATGGGCGCTGAAAAACAGTGGTGGCTTTACTCTCGAAGAGACATCGGAGAGATTTCCAGTGATTTCCGATCCCTTTGGAATGCCAGCTGCGCCGCAGCAGGAGATCCGACAGGTCGTGGCCTCTTTTGGCATCGACATCAACGCAGCGGAAGGCTTTCAGCTCTACAACGGCGGCCGTCGTCCCGTTACCGTCGCCCTGATCGATACCGGCGTGGATTTCAGCCATGCAGAGCTTTCGCACAGCCAGTGGGTAAACGAAGATGAAATTCCAGGAAACGGCATCGACGATGATAACAACGGTTACATCGACGATGTTTGCGGCTGGAATTTCTATGCAAATACCAATCAGGTCTACACCGGCAGCGACGATGTGCACGGCACCCACGGCGCAGGTACCATCGCTGCCGCTGCGAATAACGGCATTGGCATCGCAGGCATTGTCCGCGGCGATCAGATTCGCCTGATGTCGCTGAAAGCCCTGGGTGGAAACGACGGCAGCGGAACGACAGCTTCGATTATAGAGGCCATACGCTACGCTGAAAATAACGGCGCCTCTATCTGCAACCTCAGCCTGGGGACTTCTCAAAACGATATGGCGCTCTATCATACGATTGCTGATTCGTCCATGCTGTTTATCGTCGCTTCTGGAAACGACGGCAGAAATATCGACCGCTTTCCCTGCTATCCGGCATCGTACAGCCTCGACAATATCATTTCCGTCGCCAATCTGAATGTGGACGGCAGGCTGCATCCTACCTCCAATTACGGCGCCGGCAGCGTGGATATCGCTGCGCCCGGCACGTATATTCTCAGCACTGCGCCGCAAAACACCTACTGCTACATGACCGGCACCTCCATGGCCGCGCCCATGGTGACGGCTGCCGCCGCCATGGTATACAGCCACTTCGATCAGAGTTCGCTTGCCGATGTCAAGGAGATTTTGCTTTCCTCTGCCACCACTCTCGACAGCCTGCACTCCCGCACGGCAAGCAGCGGCATGCTGAATCTGGGCGCTGCCCTTTCCGCCCGGACAGCTCCCTCCAAGACAGATTCCTCTCAGACAGATCCTGCCCAGGCAGAGCCCGGTCCGCAGCAGCCTGCGCCCGTCGAACCGCCATTAAAAAACGCCCCCAGCCAACCGGCTGAGAGCGTTCCCGCTTCCCAAACGCCCCTGTACTTTCGCTGGGAGCGTTCCTGGTTTTTCATTATTCGTAGCGCAGCGCCTCGATGGGGTCCATTTTAGCCGCCCGGCGCGCTGGATAGATGCCGAAGAACATACCGATGATAGCAGAAAAGCCTACAGCCACTACGACCACCATGGGGTTCATAGAAAATTCCACGCCTACAGCCCCCATGCCCAGCGCCGCAATCAGCATGCCAAGCCCTGTACCCAACAGGCCGCCCATGGCAGAAACGATCATGGATTCGATCAGGAACTGAAACAGGATATCGCCGGTGCGCGCGCCCAGGGACTTTCGAATGCCGATCTCCCTTGTGCGCTCCGTCACCGATACCAGCATGATGTTCATAATGCCGATGCCGCCGACTAAGAGCGAAATTCCGGCAATGATGCCGATGGCGATGGACAGCATGCTCAGCACTTCGTTCATGGCTCCCTGCTGCTCCGCAGCCGCTTCATAGATATAATATCCTTCGGGCATGCCCTTCAGCCGCACAAGCCAGTTTGCCATCTGCGTTCCCACTTCCGAAATATTCAGCGTATCGTCTACAAAGGTATAGAAATACAGCGTGTTGTCCGCCTGCATAGGCATCAGCGTATAGGGCACGATGCCTGTGACGTTTTCGGAGGTATTCATCTGTGTAAAGATGGTCTCCTCTTCTTTGTATACGCCCACGACAGTGTAATCCTTGGTTTCTCCCTCCAGCGTCAGCTCTACCGTGCCGCCCACGGCGTTTTCTGTGCCGAACAGCGCCACGGCCGACGGTGCATCTAAAACGATGCGGGGCCTCGCGCCGGCCACTTCGGCTTCGTTGAGCATGCGGCCGTAGATGATGTTCATATTCATCATGCGGTCGTAGCCCACGTCGCGGCCGTAGACGTACATCTTCTTTTCGATATCCCCCACTCTCACTGTAGATACTTCTGTAACGTAGGGATCGGCATAGCGCAGCTCGTCCTTAAACTCTCTCCGAAACTTCTCCAGGTCGTCCATGGTAAAGCTGGCCTCGGAGGGTACGTAACCATCGATCATGCTCCAGTTTACATACAGGATCACGGCGCCCTTGCCCACGCTTTCAAACTGCTTGTTCACCACGCCCTGGATGCTCGAACCGATGGCTGTGATGGCGATGACGGAGCTGATGCCGATGATAATGCCCAGCATCGTGAGGAAGGAGCGCATTTTATTGATGCCGATGGCGGAAAGCGCCAGTCTGATGTTTTCTATAATCAGCATGGTTTTTCCACCTCCCCGCAGCCTGCGGAAGCGTTCTTTCTCCGGTCGGATACGACGCATCCATCTTTAAACGTGAGGATTCTGTCAGCAAATTCCGCGATGTCCGGTTCGTGGGTAACCAGAACCACCGTATTGCCTTCTTCTCTGTTTAACTTCGTAAAAATCTCCATGATTTCCACCGAGGACTTGCTGTCCAGGTTGCCCGTGGGCTCGTCGGCGAAGATGATCGGCGGCTGGTTTGCCAGCGCCCGGGCGATGGCAACTCTCTGCTTCTGTCCGCCGGAGATTTCGTTGGGCATGTGGTCGGTGCGCTGCCCCAGTCCCACCTTCTCTAAAAGCTCCCGTGCGCGCGCTTCTCGCTTTCTAGCCGGAACCTTGGCATAGACCATGGGTAGCTCTACGTTTTTCAGCGCCGAGGTCCGGGGAATGAGGTTAAAGGACTGAAAGACAAAGCCGATTTTCTGATTGCGTATCAGGGACAGCTCGTTATCGTTCTTCTTGCTGACATCCTCTCCCGCCAGAAAATACTGCCCTTCCGTGGGTCGGTCCAGGCATCCCAGTATGTTCATCAGCGTGGATTTTCCAGAGCCGGAGGAACCCATAATCGCTACGTACTCTCCCTGTTCTACCAGAAGATCCAGCGGCTTTAAGGCCTGTACCTGAATCTTTCCGGTGTCGTAGGTTTTCGATACGCCCTGCAGTCGAATGATCTCACTCATCGGCGCCCTCCTCTCCGCCGGCAGCACCGCCAGCTTCCATCGCTTCCATGGCTGCCGTCATATCCGTAACCGCCATGCCGTCGGCAAGCTCCGGCGAAGGGCTGAGCACTACCCGGTCGCCGGCTTTCAGGTCGCCGCCTGTGATTTCCGCATCAAAATCGCCTTCCAGGCCCAGCGTTACCGGCTTTTTATGTACGATGCCATCCTCGACGACAAAGACGTACTTCTCGCCGGTCATATTATCGGTTACGAGGGCTTCCAGCGGCAGCGTCAGTACCTGCTGCGCCTGGGCTGTCAGGATTTCCGCTTTGGCGCTGACGCCTGCGATCAGGTGGTCGTTCCTCTCGGTAATGCTGATGGTGACGGGAATGACCATTTCGTTGTTGTTGCCATCCTTGGCTTCGCCTGTGGGCGCGATGCGGCTGACTACGCCCTGCACTACGTCGTCGCCCAGCACCTGCCCGGAAATGGATACGGTCTGGCCGATCCGGATGCTTCCAACATCGTATTCGCTGACGCGCACCTTCATCTGCAGGTCGTCTAAATTTTCTACGACAAACAGGGGCGCATTGTTCTGGATTTCGTTGGCCATCAGGCCCACACTGGCGTTGACCCGGGTAATCGTTCCGTCGATGGGGCTTGTGATTTCGTTCTTTTCATCCTTTTTCTTGGTATCGAACAGGGCGTTGTAGGCGGATACGCTGTTCTCGTAGGCGGTCTGCGCCTGCAGCATGGCCTGTTTCGACACCGCGCCTTCCTGGTAGAGCAGCTGCTGGGCCTCGTATTCGAATTTGGCCGCCTCCATGGTATTTTTCGCCTGCTCCTTCGCATAAGAATCGTTTGTTTCGGTGTCTTCGGATGGCTTCAGCACAGCCAGCACCTGCCCCCGCGATACGCGGTCGCCCTCCTTTACGTAGATGGCGCTGATTTCGCGGTTTTCCGAAGACGCCACCTCTGCACTGTCGCTTCCTTCAATCGAACCTTTAATCGAAACCACCTGTTGCAGGTCTGCAATGATTAGCTCACCGGTATTGACCGGATTGACGATCTCCTCTTCTCCACCGGTCATCTTCATAACGGCAACGGCCACTACAGCAAGAACAACTACGGCGATGATGATTTTCTTTTTTCCCAACTTTTTCTTCATAGATATAAGTCCCCTTTCCCAGATATAGATACTTTTACATCCGTATACAACGGAGTATATCAGGGATTTTTTTCAAATCTCCATAAATTTTATTAAGAAATTATGAATTTTTTTCAGATGTATGTCATCTGCCGGCAGTTCCACAAAAAAACCTCTCAAAAAGGCCTGAGGCCGGACTGCTGCCGGACCGTTTCTCCCTGAGAGGTCTGTCTGTTCAAACTCCTGTACTATACGTTAAACAGGAAGTGCATGACATCGCCATCCTTTACAACGTAGTCTTTTCCCTCCGCGCGAATCAGGCCCTTTTCTCTGGCCGTAGCCAGGTTGCCGCCGCATTCGATCAGCTTATCGTAAGCGATGGTTTCGGCCCGGATAAAGCCTTTTTCAAAATCGCTGTGGATTCTTCCCGCCGCCTGCGGCGCTTTGGCGCCTTTGCGGACTGTCCACGCCCGCACCTCCGGCTCGCCCGCGGTTAAAAACGAAATCAAATTCAACAGGCGGTAGCTTGCTTTAATCAGCTGGTCCAGCCCGGATTCGGCAATTCCCAGCTCTTCTAAAAACATGGCCCGCTCCTCGTCGGCAAGCTCTGCGATTTCAGCTTCGACCTTGGCGCTGATTACCACCACCTCCGAGCCCTCGCCTGCGGCAAATGTGCGCACTGCCTGTACGTGCGGATTGGCATCCGCATCGGCCACGCCATCCTCTGCCACATTTGCTACATAAATGATGGGCTTGTACGACAGCAGGTCCAATGATCCGACAAGGGCGGCTTCTTCCTCGTCCAATTCCATCGTCCGGGCGGATTTTCCCTCTTCCAGCACCGCCAGAACGCGCTGCAGCAGATCGAGCTCCGCCTGCAGACTCTTATCCGCTTTGAGGTTTTTGGAGGTTTTCTGTATGCGCCGCTCCAGCACTTCCATGTCGGAAAGAATCAGCTCCATATTGATGGTTTCGATATCCGCACAAGGGTCGATCTTTCCATCCACGTGCACGACGTTGGGATCTTCAAAGCAGCGGACTACGTGCACGATGGCCGCCACCTCGCGGATGTGGCCCAGAAACTTATTTCCTAGGCCTTCGCCCCTGGAGGCCCCCTTAACAAGCCCTGCGATGTCGTAAAACTCTACCGTCGTATAGACTGTCTTTTTGGAATGATACATCTCGTGCAATACTTTTAAGCGTTCATCCGGTACAGTAACGACGCCCACGTTGGGTTCGATGGTACAGAATGGATAATTTGCCGCCTCTGCACCCGCCTTGGTAATGGCGTTGAACAGCGTGCTCTTTCCCACGTTGGGCAGTCCTAAAATTCCTAATTTCATATCGTTCACTTCTCCTTTTTCGTTCTGCTCTAAAGAGTAAATTGCTATCCTCGGTTGACAAACACATGCCGCCAGTCTTTCTATGCCAGCGGGCGGGGTTCAGGAAAGCGCATCGCCACCGTCCTTCGAGGCGCCGCTTTGGCTTCTCCGCCACAGGAAGGTATATACTGCGCTAAAAACGAGGACGACCGAAAGGCTTAGCACCTGCGCCTGGCGGAGAGGACCCAGCATCAGGCTGTCGGTGCGCAGCCCTTCCACAAAGAAACGCTCGATGGAATAGAGGATTCCATAGCTTAAAAAGGTCTGCCCCGGAAATCTTCTGTGATCGTCGATGTAAATCAACAGGAAAAACAGCAAAAAGCACCAGATGGATTCGTAGAGAAAGGTCGGATGCACAGTCTGCCCGTTAATTTCAATCCCCCAGGGCAGATCGGTCGGCCCCCCATGGGCCTCCTGGTTAAAGTAGTTGCCCCAGCGCCCGATGGACTGCGCCAAAGCGATGCCAGGGACGACAAGATCCAGGCCGTTGAGCGGATTGAGCTTCCAGCGGCGGCACAGCGCATACCCGGCCAGCATGCCGGCAATCAGCCCGCCGTGAACCGCAAGCCCGCCCTCGCGAATATTCAGTATTTTAAATAAGTCCCCCGCATACCGCTCCCAGTGAAACGCTACGTAATACAACCGGCAGCCCACAATGGCTACCGGCAGGCATACCAGCGCGATGTCGTAAATCCGATCCGGCTCGATCTGATGGCGCGGTGCGCGCCGGTAGGCGATCAGGATCGCCAGCATCATTCCAATACCGATGAGAAGGCCGTACCACATAACGTCGAACCCGAAGATCCGAAACGCCACATTCGATGAAGGTGAAGGCATAAGTTTTCCTCTTTTCGTATCATTTCCGCCAAACGAAACAACCTGCAATTGACTTTATGCGCAAGTGTTGTTATGATAAAAGCAATTAACATGATTTCCACAGAGGATAAAGGAGGCCCTGCTATGAAGAAAATTGCTCAGATTGGCTTTGTTTTAGGCATCGTTTCTGCCGTAACCGGAACCGCCGCTATCGTTTTCGGCGCCATCGGCATGGCAAAAGCCAGATAATTTTCCGCACAGACGCCGGCACCGGCACTGCCAGCAGCAGGCCCGGTACGGCATCGAATAAAGAGCGGGCGCGGCAAAGGCGCAGGCGCATCCGTCTGCCATTCTTTTTCGGGTTCGCTTTTTTATTGCGCTTTTGGCTTTCCTTGCCTATCAACGGGGCTGTGGCCTGCGATCAGCCGGCGCTTCTGCTGCGCTGTCATTTTCTTAATCTGCGCCTCCCGCGATAATCCCGACGACTTGTCCGGCAGCTGCTCCAGATACACCAGCTGTACCGGCCGGCGCGCCTTTGTATATTTCGCCCCTCGCCCGGCGTTGTGCGCCGCAATCCGCCGCCCTGGATCTGTCGTCCATCCGGTATACAGCGTGCGATCTGCGCACTCTGCGATATAGACGAAGCTCTTTGCGGTCTCTTTCTTTTGTGGCGATTCCGGTTTCTGTTTTACGCTCATATCCGCATACCCTGCCGCTTTTTTCCGCTGTGCTGTTGCGCCGCCGCAGTGCCGTCCTCCGCCAGCCCTTTTGCCGCGCTGCAACATTCTGACGTTCCTATTCTATCACAGGCCATGGAATGTGTCTATCGGCTTTTCACCCGCGCTTTCGCCTGCTTTTTCCTCCGGGCTTGCGCCATGCAACAAAAAGACCGCGTCATCATTTGACTGCGCGGTCCATTATCGTTGCGTTATTGCGGCTCTGGCTTGCAAGCGGCCGTTTTACAAAATCTCTTTTACAGCGTACAGCAGGCGAATCAGCTTTCGTCGCTGCTCCGGCGTGCATCCGCAAAATACCTCCTGCACCTCTTTCATCAGCTGCGGCTCCGATTTTTCCACATTGCCTGCAACGATCTCATCTGCAGAAACCTGCAATACATTCAATAGCCCGATGAATACGGACAAACTGGGCAGCACCTTGCCTGTCTCGATGTGGCTGATGTGCGTCGTTCCCACGCCCACGGCCTCTGCCAGCCGCTCCTGCGACATCCCCGCCGCTTTTCTCGCCTTTCGAATGCGAATTCCAATATCCCTGTAATCTATACAATCTGTATTCATGCCTCTTCTCCATCTACCCCTTTTTTGCACAAACGAAAGGAACGGCATCTGAGCGATGTTTGTCCTGTTTTCGCAATCGCGCGTATTCGTATTATATGTAGCCTGACTGCTTAATAAAATAATCTAAAAATACAGTTATGATTTATAGATACAGTTTTTGCAAAATTTTATTGAATATTGCTAAAAAAATGACTGCCCGTAACCGGACAGCCATCGCATATCGAACATGTTTCATTTTTATCGTGCTTGTTATTTCCGAAAGCTTACACTCTTTTGCTTTCTATTTCCACCCTTCTTTATTGCTGCCGGTTTCGAAGCTTACTGGCGGAATGTGAGGATAGTCCTCGCAGACCGCTTGGTGCTTCTTCGCCCAGGCTCTTTCGGGGATATAGATCAGAGACTCAAATTCCATATTCCAGATTTCTTTTTTCTTCCCTTTTTTCGCTTCTTCATAATACTCTGGGCCATTGATCAAAGCCACGCACCTCGAATATAAAAACGAATCCCCGCTCATATACGGCTCTGCCTTGCGACACTGCTCTGCCAGCGCTCTGCTATCCAACCCATACAGCAATTCGACCATTTGGTCGTGAAAGCAGAAAATATCGCTGTCCTCCCGTTTGGAGAGAGCGACGATGACCGGTTTTAGCACCGCAGCATCGTCGCCCTGCGCACTCCAGTCGCACAGTTCCATAGTATCCCAGAAAAATTGATATGGATTCACCGTCCGCCTTCCTTTCGTGATCCTTTCGCCTTCTCCCTCGCCCGCTACAGCTCCTTACGTCCCTCGAGAGCCTTCGAAAGTGTTACTTCGTCTGCGTATTCCAGATCGCCGCCCACCGGAATGCCGTGAGCGATGCGGCTGACTTTAATACCCGCCGGTTTAATCAGGCGGGAAATATACATGGCCGTAGCTTCGCCTTCAATATTGGGATTGGTGGCTAAAATCACCTCTTTCACCTGGCTGTTTTGCAGGCGCAGGATCAGGGATTTCAGATTGATATCCTCCGGCCCGATGCCATCCATGGGGGAAATCGCCCCGTGCAGCACGTGATACCGCCCGCGGAATTCCCGTATCCGCTCGATGGCGCTGACATCCCTTGGGCTTTCCACCACGCAGATGACCGAAGCGTCCCTGCTGGCATCCGAACAGTAAGCGCAGGGGTCCACATCTGTCAGGTTTCCGCAGACAGAGCAGTATTTCATCTGCTGCTTCGCATCTGTAATCGCCTGCGCAAGCGCAAGCGCCTCGCTATCCGGCAGAGACAGAATGTGAAAGGCCAGCCGCTGGGCGCTTTTTCCACCGATGCCCGGAAGCTTGGAAAGCTCTGCAATCAGCTGGCTTAACGGTTTTGCGTACTGCTTCATACCGCCCGCTCCGCTACATTAACCCAGGGATTGCAAGCCCGCCAGTCAGCTTGCCCATTTCGCTCTGCGACATTTCCTCCACCTGGCGCAGCCCTTCGTTTACGGCGACCATGATGAGATCCTCCAGCATTTCCACATCGTCGGGGTCTACAACCTCCGGCTTCAGCGTAATCTTCTTAATTTCCTTTTTTCCGCTGACGGTTACGCTGACCGCCCCGCCGCCGGCCGTCGTCTCTACCTCTTTTTCGTCCAGCTCTGCCTGCATCTGTTCCATACGGCGCTGTACCTGCTGCAATTGCTGCAGCTGCTTCTGCATGCTGCTGCCACCGCCACCAGCGCCCGGTTTCTTTCCTGCCTTCATTCCTCTGCCCATAATCGCTCCTCCTGCTCTATTATACTTGCCCCCAACGACTGGAGGCTGCCCGACAAACCCGGCCGCTGGCCGGGCTTTATTTTACCTCGATGCTGATGCCCAGCCGCTGCTCCATCGCCTGCGCCAGCTGTTGCGCCTTCTGCCCGCAATTTTCCTGCGCGCGTTCCTGCTGCACGCCGTCGTCCAGCACCATGCGCAGCTTCCGCCCGATACGCTCTTCCATCAGCTGCTCCAACACGGTTTCGTTGCTTTTTAAAAGCCCTTTCATCACATCGTTATTCGCCTCTACGAAGAATTCCGATGCCGTCACCCCGCGCAGCACGCTTCCCATGTGCAGCAGCTGAAAGCTGCCCCTGCTTGCGCGGGCATCTTCGAACATGCTGTTCCACAGCGCATCCAGATCCATGCCCTGTGGCTGTTCTGCCGGTTTAGGCCGGGGCTGCTCCCCGTCCGGAAGCTCTGCCTGCACCGCTTCGCTCTCCAGGGCTTCCCACGTCGCAGAACCCTCTGCTGCGATCCTCTCTGCCTCGTCTGCCTGCACGCGCGCAGAAGGCTGCACTGCCTCTTTTTCAGGCATCTTATCCCCCACCGGAACTTTCGCTGCAGTCGATGCCGTTAAACGGGCGTTTTCTGCGGCCTCCACCGCGGTGTTTTCCGCAGCGGAAAGCTCCCAGGGCGGAAGTTCTTCGCCCTGTTTCGAATCTGCCGCTGCCGGCGGCAAGGGCGCGGTATCGCAGCGGCCGGCAGCTGCTGCGCTTTTGTTGGCTGCAGCGCCTGATGCATCCTTTCTGCTCGCCGCAGCGGCAATGCCGCTGGATGCTGCCTCGCTGCCGACTGCGTTTAAGCGGTTCGGCGGTACAGGCGCGTCTTTTCCGCCTGCGCCGCTTCCTATGTGGATGGCCGAAAGCTCTAACAGTACCCGCGGCTGCGCCGACCACTTGGCATCGGAGAGCGTTTGCGACAGCTCCAGAATACTGCTGTTAATCAGGGACAGCGGCAACCTCTGGCTCTGCCCGCGAAGGCGCTGCACGTTTTCGGCGGACATATTCAGCACCTCTTCCGGATGCTCGATGTATTTGATCATCAGCAAGCTCCGGAAGTGCTCGATCCAGTCCCGAAGCAGCTGCCGGACATCTTTTCCGTCGGACAGTAGGCGGTGGATAAAAAGAAGGGCCTCTGCAATCTGTCCTTCGACCGCGTAATCCGTCAGCTCCAGAAGCGCTTCCTCGCCGCAGGCGCCTAAAATCTCCAGCACCTCCTGCCGCGAAACGGCGGTTCCGCCGCCGGAAATGCACTGATCCAGCAGGCTTAACCCGTCGCGCACCGAGCCGTCGGCATTGGCGCACAAAAGCCCCAGCGCACTTTCCTCTACCGCAACCCCAATCTCCTGGCAGATGCGGCGCATGCCCTCCTTCAGCTGCCTTTCCGGCACCCGCTTAAAATCCAGTCGCAGGCAGCGCGAAAGAATTGTGGCCGGAAGCTTGTGCACCTCTGTGGTCGCCAGTATAAACATCACCTGCGCCGGCGGTTCCTCCAGCGTCTTTAAAAGCGCATTGAACGCCCCCGATGACAGCATGTGCACCTCGTCGATGATGTAGACCTTGCAGCGGCCCGACACCGGCGGGTATTTTACGCTTTCGCGCAGCTCCCTGATATTCTCCACACCGTTGTTGGAAGCAGCGTCGATTTCCACCACATCCATAAACGTGCCGTTTTTAATGCTCACACAGTGCTCGCAGGTTCCGCAGGGCCGCCCGCCTTCGGGGGCCAGACAGTTTACGGCCTTCGCCAGAATGCGGGCCGTCGAGGTCTTTCCCGTTCCCCGCGTTCCGCAAAATAAATACGCATGGCTGGTGGTATGGGTATCAATCTGGTTTTTCAGTATTTTTACGATATGCTCCTGTCCCAAAATGCCGTCAAAGGTTTCGGGGCGGAAGCTGCGGTACAATGCCTGATACAAGAAAAGCCTCCTTTCCGTCAGAAAAAAATTGCCCTTTAGCGGCTCCGCGATCAATGGAAAAGGCTGATCTGCGGCACATAAGAGATTCCGCTTATCGCTGCTTCCTTCCGGACCTGACGAGGTTCGCAGATTCTTATTGCGCAGGACCCAGACCACGTTGCACGAAGCCGCTAAAAGGCAATTTCTACACTTTTTTAGTGTAACGTATTCTCTGTAAAAAGTCAAGCAAAAGAATCGTCCGAATTTTCCATTATTTTCCTCTTCTTTGCGCTGCACCAGCTTCCATGTCCCCGAATCAACAGTGGCCTCTATGGGTTCTGGTGCAGAAGCACCGTTCCATGAGGCC
The DNA here is from genome assembly GCA_949740445.1 of uncultured Peptostreptococcaceae bacterium. Lineage (GTDB taxonomy): Bacteria > Bacillota > Clostridia > Peptostreptococcales > Anaerovoracaceae > RGIG446. The sequence goes on from CATJIF010000074.1 coordinate 100,458, forward strand.
ATCGTTTTTCATCTGAACTGCACTGGTACTGACTGCCTTCTAAAGCCGCATACTACTGTGCTTCAGCTAAGGATTGTCATTTTCCTTTCTGTCCTCCTCCTCAATCCTCTCGCACATTGCAATGATGTCGGAGAAATCCTCTTTTGTATGCAAAGATAATATCTCACAGAGGCTCCGGAACAGGGCCGTGCGTTGAGAGGGCGCAGCTTTTGCCGTGCCAAGCATCATCACTTTAGTGATATCTCTCATAAGTAACTGCGTGTCTCCCTCATATAGACTTAGCATCATGGCATGAATATTACTTTTTTCACGCTCGTTTTCACGCTTTATAAACTTAGCCGCAAGCTCCTGTATGTATTGGGTAAAATCGGCGTCTGGATTACGGCAAACTTCTTCTTTGAATTCTGACAAATTCGCTTGATACCATTTCTGACGTAGCGACATAGGCGATCACCTCCCTTTTTACTGCATACCCCACCGGCTCACCGCTCCATCCCGGGGTGTTCGATCTGGTCACACATCGCAATGATGTCGGAGAAATCCTCTCCAATATGCGAAGACAATGCCCTGTAGAGGCACTGAAGCAGTTCTGCGCGGTCTGCGCATTGAAGAGATGCAGCGTTTGCCGTGTCGAGCATCATAACTTTAGTTAAATCTATCCTGAGTGACTGTGCGTTCCCCTCATACAGGTTTCGAAACAACGTATGAATCACTCTTTCTACACGCGCTGCTTCCATCATGTTATACTCAGCCACAAGCTTCTGTATGTATGGAATCACATCGGTGTCTGGATTATGGCAGACTTCTTCTTTGAATTCTGACAGAATCATTTCAAATGTCTCCCGATCAACTTCAACAGCCCCGTCACACACCGCACTGATCGAGGAGAAATCCTCAATGAACGAGAGGAAGTCCTTTCCAAGATAGAAAGAAAGGCTGAAGGATACTGTCTTATAGAGGCATTTGAGCAGGCGTATGCGTTGAGGGAACTTATCTTTTTCCGCGTCAGATTCCTCGAGGTTACAAAAAGCTCTCCACTGCTCAAGTTTACATAAATCTGTCCTGAGTGACTGAACGTCCATCCCATACAGGTTTAGAAACAACGTACCAATCACTGTTCTTTCCCACGTTCCTTTCCGCTCTCTAAACGCCTCCACAAGCATCTGTGTGTATGGAGCGATATCAGCGTCTGGATTATGGCAGACTTCCTCTCTGAATTTTGACAGGATCACTTCAAATTTTATCCAGATCATCTCTTCCATCAGCGCGATAGGCGATCACCTCCCTTTTTACTGGTATCCTCTGTCGTCTCACTGCTCCATCCCAGGGGCTTTGGCCTTGTCACACATCGCAATGATGTCGGAGAAATCCTCTCCAATATACGAAGACAATGCCCCATAGAAGTGCTGGAGCAAGTTTGTGCGGTCTGTGCATTGAGGTGGCGCAGCTTTTTCCGTGCTAAGCAGCCTGACTTTAATTATATCTCTCCTGAATGACAGCGCATCTTCCTCATACAGGTTTAGAAACAACGTGTGAATCACTCTTTCTATACACGCTTCTTCTATCATTTCATACTCAGCCAAAAGATCCTCTGTGTATGAAATTACATCAGTGTCTGGATCGCAGCAGACCTTTTCTTCGAATACTGACAGAAGCATTTCTATTTTTTCATACAAAATCTTTTCTATTTCATATTTTTTATGAATTTGATATTTTTTCCAATCATCTACGCTCTCAATAAGCGGGGAGAGAGCCTCGAACTCCCTCCCTCTAATATACAACGCTGCTACCCCATAGAGGCTTTGGAACAGGCGTGCGCGTTGAGGGAACTTGGATTTTGCCGTGCCAGGCGCCTTAAGTTTACATAAAACGCCGTGCGGCTCAAGCTTGCATAAATCTCTCCTGAGTGACTGAACGTCCTGTGCATACAGGTTTAGAAGCAATGTGTAAATCAATTTTTTTTCATGCGCATTATTCCACTTTCTAAACTCAGCCGCCAGCATCCGTGTATATGGAGTAACATCGGTGTATGGATTGCGACAGACTTCATCTTTGAATTTTAACAGAATCGCTGCACATTTTTTCTCTTGTTTTTGCCAGAACATTGTCAACGACATAGGCGATCACCTCCTTTTTTACCGGCATACCCCGCCGGCTTACTGTTCTATCCCAAAGAAAACCCTAGAATACCTGGCCGCCAGATCCCCCTCAATGGCAATTTGATTGCTTGTGGAGATAAGGACTGCATCCGTCACGCCATCCTCTTCTTCAAAGCGTTTCAGGGCCACTTCTGCGGCATCGACTGCGGTAAATGTCCGTAAGCATATCCAGGACACAACCTGGCCGCTCCCGGCATCGCGCAAATGTGGCCGGCAGATGCAGACTTTCCCCGGATGTTTACGTTTTAAATCTTGAAATGTCATGTTTTTACTCCTCCCTTTCACAGAAACAATCCGGGAAGCAGGGCTCGTTTCCGGGTCGCTTTTGACCGCTTTGAACGTTTCTTGAATGCATTCATAAGAAGGAATGCGAAGCGTCGTCGTTGCCCCCGCTCCCAAACAAATTCAATGTGCCGTGTGATTATGCTCACAGCTGAGGTTGTCAAGGAGCTCATCCGATTTACCAGACTGCATCAAGTTGACCTCCGCTTTCGCCACGACACGAAAAGTTACACAGGTCATACGTAAACTGAGCTGCAAACTGAGTATGACTGCAAACTGAAGCACTATAGCGGCATATTACGAAAAAACCAAACTGAGCCTTTCTATCTGTTCAGGCGACGAAGTAAACTGGAGGCCACATGCTGGAACAGAACCAACGACTGCGCAACACAAGTGAAAAGCCCACTGAGACAGAATGCGAGAAATCGCACACTCTTGCTCCAGTGGGCTTCTTACATATTATCCTCTATGACTGTAAGGGATGATAGTTCTGTATTCTCGGGAAGTACACAATCGCATCAGAGCCAACATAATCTACATCCATTCCCTCAATCTCCAGAAGGTGGTCGTCAAACCCCTTTGCCTCCATATAGCGAGCCAGCTGATCCAGCATATCAAAAAAATTGCAGCCTTCTTTTACGAGAATACCTATAGTCGTTATGGTCATCTCCTCGCCAAAATCAGTAGTCTTATGTTTTGTGTAATTTTCATATACCTCATAATTGTTTTCAGGTTCATTGCAGAACTCACGGATTAAATCTGCCAACATAAGAATCGTCCCTCCATAAAACGAAAAAAGAAATGTACCGTAAAAGCGCCGGTTTTAGGCTCAATCCACCGTCAGACCACTACGCTTGATGCGGCTTATAAAAATAGTCTTTCTTATACCCAACTCACGCATCGCTTCCACGGCATTCCCGCAGGGCTTTGACTTGCCGATCCTCATGCTGGCGATCCGTGCTGACCCTTGCACACCCAAACTCTTTTCGCACAGAAAACAGGCCTTTCCCGTTTTTTCGGCACGGCAGAGCTTTTAACAAGGATAGCATACCGGGCGGAGAAAATCAAGGGTTCCGCAAAGATTCTTTAGGCCGGCCTTTCTGCTGTACGTCTGGATTCGAACCATAAAGCGACAGGGCTGAGAGAAAAAAGGCGGTACAGGATATAAACGCAACCGATCAGCCATCGCTTTTGCAAATCAAAAATCCAAAGTATAAATCACCTTCTTTTACAGATAATACTACCACAAGAAAAGGGTGAAATACTATGATGTATATATGGAGGTCTTTATGAAAGCAACTGGAATTGTCAGGAGAATCGACGATCTGGGCCGCGTGGTGATTCCCAAGGAAATCCGCAGGACGCTGCGCATCCACGAAGGCGATCCTCTGGAAATTTTTACAGACAGAGAAGGAGAGGTCATCCTGAAAAAATACTCTCCCATCAGCGAATTGAATGAATTTGCCGACGGTTATGCGGAGGCGGCCAGCAGCGTTCTCGGCTGTGCTGTGGCGGTTACCGACACCGACCAGGTGATCGCTGTCTCCGGCGGCCCGAAAAAGGAATTTCTGGACAAGCGCATCCATCCGCGGATCGAGCAGGTCATCTTCAGCAAAAACTCCAAGAAATTCGGAAACGGCGAACCGCTGCAGAGCATCACAGCCGAGGGGCGCGACCATTCCTTTCACCATCAGATCGTAGTGCCCATCGTGGTGCAGGGCGATCCCATCGGCTCGGTAATCCTTCTTTCCAAGGACCGCGAGCTGTCCATGAGCGAACAGAGCGCCGCTGAAATCGGGGCCAGCTTCCTGGCCCGCCAGATGGACAATTAAACACAAAACCGAACAAAACCGCCGGTACTGCTGATGCTTCCATCGCTGCCGGCGGTTTTGCCAATCGCACACATAAACTGTAAAAAAGGAAGGCTGCCGTTACGGCAGCCTTCCCTGCTTCTGCATCTCTGCGCTGCAGATCATTTTTGTCGCGGCCTGCGGCCCTGTCATTTCTGCCGCTGTCGCCGGAGCTGGTGTTATTCTTCCGCCCCGCCGGTTTCGCCATCCGCAGCTTCTCCGCTTTCGCCGCCTGTGTTGCCCTCGTCTTCGATGACTTCATCCATGCCGTCTACGAAATACTCTACGTCATACTCCTGGCGCAGCTGATCCAGCTGGTCGTAATAGCTCTGGTTCTGCATCTCTGTCATAATGGTATCTTCCACCCATTCATAGGGCTGTACACTTCCGCTTTTCAGCTGGTCTGTGCACAGGATTACGTGATAGCCAAAATCGCTTTTTACCGGTTCCTTCGTGTATTCGTCCACGCGCAGGGCAAAAGCGGCTGCGGAAAAATCCTCTACCATGTCGCCGTAGACGAAGGGGCCCAGGTCGCCGCCGACGCTCTTGGTGCCGTCTGTGCCGTACTCCTCTGCCAGCGAAGCAAAGGAATCGCCATTGTCCAGCTTGTCGATGATGGAACGCGCCAGCGCTTCGTCGCTGACTAAAATGTGCGACGCTCTGACCATATCCTCGGCTGCGGTAAAGCGCTGCTGGTTGTTTTCGTAGTATTCCATAGCGTCAACCACGCTTACGGTGGTCTCGTTCATCAGATAGACCAGATACTGCTGGCTCTTGTAGAAGCGCTCCAAGTCCTCGTCGCTCAGCTTATTATCCGTTAAAAACTGTTCGATTTCTTTGTTGGCATTTTCTACAAATTCTTTGGCATCTTCCTCGTAGGTATCGCCTAAAACATCTACGCCCTTTGCCGCACAGTCCTGTTCGATGATCGTTGCGCTCACCAGGCTGGACAGCATGGAATTGCGCAGGTACTCCAGATAGGGCTGCAGCTCCTTTGTTTCTTCCAGCTGCGACAGGTCGTAGCCCTGAGCATAGCAGGCCAGCGCCGTGTAGCCATCCCACTGCCCCTTTGTGATTTCCGTTTCTCCTACTTTGGCAACGACCTTCGAAGGATTGTCCGCACCGCATCCGGCTGCTGCCAGCACCATGCTTGCAACAAGCAAGAGCGCTGCTATTCGTTTACATTTCATTCTTTTCTCCTTTGTAGTCATAGTGGATAAGACGGTGGTTTCGAAGGCTGGCACTGCACAGTACCGCCCGATGCACCGCATTTTTTTATTATATCGGAAACCCCTTGGCACTGCAACCGATTTGGCAATTCTTCACCGTTCCTTCACGGTTTGCGCCTCAGCTTCTGCTTTGTTTCGCTCTTTTTCAGCGGGCGGATTACCACCGGCGGCTCTTCGCTTTTCGCACTGCCGGGATCTGTGCCTTTCAGGCCCCTGTCTTTGGGAGCAGCGTTGTCCGCGCCCCCGCCTGCTGCACCTGCTGCCGCAGAAATTTTTTGCGCTTCTTTTTCCGCCTGTATCTTCTGCTTTACTTTCACGGTCTGCTGCTTGGCCTTCTGCAGCGTTCCCACAAAGTCCAGGGCTTCCTGCAGCCGGTCCTTTTTCTTCAGCGTCAGGCGTATGGTGGGCTTGACGCCGCCGTAGATCGTCATGCGCATGCCGTAGTCGGAAGCAGCCTGAGCAAGCACTTCCGGGCTTAAGGCGTTGACGGCCTCAAAGGTAAAGACCAGCCGGCTCTGCTCGATGTGCACGCGGCCGATTCCCATATCCGTGCAGCAGGATTTCAGCCAGGCGATGTCCATCAGGTTGGTCGTCTCCCGCGGTGGATCTCCGTAGCGGTCCACCATTTCGTCGAACATCTCATCTCTATCTTCCCGGCTGCCGATGCCCGCAATTTTTTTGTACATCTGCAGCTTTAAAAGCTCGTCGCTGATATAAAATGAAGGCAGAAACGCCGGAAGCTCCAGCTCGATGGAGGTTTCGATCTGCGGCATGGTATTCAGGTTTCCCGACAGCCGGCGCACCGCATCTTCCACCAGCTTGCAGTACAATTCGTAGCCGATCATCATCATGTGGCCCGACTGCGCCGTCCCCAGGAGGTTTCCAGCGCCCCGGATTTCCAGGTCGCGCATGGCGATGTGAAAGCCTGCGCCGAATTCCGTAAACTCGCGGATGGCACGCAGGCGCTTTTCCGCTACCTCGGCCAGCACTTTCTGCTTCTGGTACATCAGATAGGCATATGCCATGCGGTTGGAGCGCCCCACCCGTCCGCGCAGCTGGTACAGCTGCGACAGGCCGTAGCGGTCGGCATCAATAACGATCATCGTATTGGCGTTGGGGATGTCGATGCCGGACTCGATAATGGTGGTCGCCAGCAGAATATCGTATTCGCCCGCCACAAAGGCCAGCATGACATCCTCTAAGGAGCGTTCGTTCATCTGCCCGTGGCCGATGGCGATCCGCGCCTCCGGCAACAGCTGCTGCAGCCTTGCGGCGACGGCGTGGATGCCTTTCACCCGGTTGTAGACGACAAAGGCCTGGCCACCGCGGTCGATTTCCCTGCGGATGGCCTCGCGCAGGATGTCGTCGTCCTGCTCCATCACGTAGGTCTGCACGGGATAGCGCTCCTCCGGCGGTTCTTCGATCAGGCTCATATCCTTAATGCCGATCAGCGACATGTGCAGCGTGCGGGGGATGGGCGTTGCCGACAGCGTAAGCACATCCACATTCTGGCGCAGCATTTTAATGGCTTCTTTGTGCTGTACGCCAAAGCGCTGCTCCTCGTCGATAACCAGAAGCCCCAGGTCCTTAAACTTCACATCCTTGGACAGCATGCGGTGGGTGCCTACCAAAACGTCGATTTCGCCCCGGCGCACCTTCGATACGATTTCGTCCTGCTGGCTTTCCGAGCGGAAGCGACACAGCATTTCCACCTTGCAGGGGAAGTGTTCCAGCCGCGATTTCAGCGTGTGGTAGTGCTGGTTGGCCAAGATCGTCGTGGGCACCAGCACCGCGGCCTGCTTGCCGTCTACGATGCACTTGAAAATGGCCCTGGCTGCTACCTCCGTCTTTCCATAGCCCACGTCGCCGCACAGCAGCCGGTCCATGGAAGTCTCTTTTTCCATGTCCTTTTTAATCTCTTCGATGCAGCGCAGCTGGTCCGCTGTTTCTTCGTAGGGAAACATTTCTTCGAATTCCTTCTGCCAGGCGGTATCCTGGCTGAAGGCGTAGCCCTTCTGCAGCTTGCGCTGCGCCGTCAGCTCCAAAAGCTCCTTTGCCATGTGCTCGATGGCGACCTGGGCCTTCTCTTTCGTCTTTTTCCAGTCCCCGCCGGAGAGCTTGTTGATCTTCGGTGCAGCGCCGTCAGCACCCACGTACTTCTGCACCACATCCATCTGCTCTACGGGCACGTAAAGCATGTCCTCGCCAGCGTATTTGATTTTCAGGTAATCCTTGCGGATGCCCTGGACAGTCAGCTCCTCTACGCCCAGAAAACGCCCGATGCCGTGGTTTTCGTGCACCACGTAATCGCCCTGGCGGATGTCGGTAAATGCCTTGATGGGCCGCGTATTTTTGCTCTTTGCTTTTTTCCGCTTCTGCTTGGTGTGGAGGAAGATATCGGCATCGGAGAGGATCATTACTTTTTCTTCCGGATAGTCCATGCCGGATGAAATCACGCCCTGCCGCACCTCTACCTTGCCGGAAAGCCCCGCGCGGTCTAAAAATTCCTCCATGTTGACGCACCGCTCCGCGCTGCTGCAGGCGATGGTTACCTTATAGCCCAGCCGGATGCTGCGCCGCAGCTCCGATTCCAGCAGATCCATCCGCCCGTTAAACACCGGCGCCTGCCGGGAAACCACGCCGGAAAGCGAGTCCAGCTGATCTATCCCGTGGATGCGCTTCTGGAAGGGGGTGATGAAATACGCAAGCGTCTGGCTGTTGTACATCTGGTACAGGTCGCCCTTGCCCAGGGCGAATTTCCCCTCAACAGCAGCGCATTCCCCGCGCTCCAGCAGAACCTTGAAATCCTCCTCTGCTTCCCTGGCATAGGCTGTCAGAGCTTCCTCCATGCGGTCGGGATCGTCAAACAGCACTGCGCTGCTCTCGTCCATATACTCCCACAAATGGCTCAGCTCTTTATAGAAATACGGCAGATACCGCTCCAGCACGCTGCGCTGGGTTGCGGTGTTCAGTGCCTCGAGCAGCCGGTCGCGCTTTGCGAGCAGCCGCTCCTTTTCTTCTCCTGCAAGCTTCTCCGCCTGCGCCGTGTAGGTGCGCCTGAGCTTTTTTTCCGCTGCCGCAAACAGCCCCGGATTCTGCACTAAAAACGAGGCCGGCCAGATGCGCACCGCTGTTTCGTTTTCCACGGAGCGCTGGCTTTCCGGATCAAAGCTGCGCACGGAATCAATTTCCGTATCGAACAGCTCGATGCGCACCGGGTATTCCCGGTTCATGGGAAAGATGTCGACGATGCCGCCCCGGAGGCTGAACTGCCCCATGGCTTCCACGAAGTTCACCCGCTCGTATCCCATGGCGGACAGGCGCCGGGCGGCTTCCTCCGGTGCCAGCTCCTGCCCCGGCGTTACCGCAAAGGACTGGGCGCGGAATTCCTCCGGGGGAATCAGGTGCTTCAGCGCTGCCGTTACCGGTGCAACGACGATGCACTCCTTCCCTTCGCCTAAAGCTGCCAGCGCCGTCAGATAGGAGGACACCCCCGCTCTGCTTTTTGCCTCGTAGCGCAGAAAGCTCTGCTCATCCTCCGGCAGCACGTAGATGGTTTTCTGTGTAAAAAATGCCAGGTCCTCCGCCAAACGCCGGGCCTTCCCGTAGGTGGCGCAGACCATCAGGCACTGCTTTGCCCCTTCCGCGATGCGGGCCGCTGCCGGCGCCACACGGCTTTCGGCAAGCCCGAATATATTGTGCTTTCCCATGCGTCTATTGTCCATTGTCGTCTCCGGTCTTTGGCGTTCCCATAGCCTCTTTTCTGTCCTGCCCTGCCTGCCGCTTCGGCTGCTTCTTCTCCACCTTTGTATTATATGCGTTCATGGCTGCGTTAATTCCCTTTTCCACATAGCATTCCACGGCGCTGACCGCTTTGCGCACAGCTTCTTCCAGAAGCGGCTTTTCCTCCTTTGTAAAGCCGCCCAGCACGTACTTATCCAGCGGTATCTGCCCGTTGCCGCCGATGCCGATGCGAATGCGCGCAAATCCGTCCTGCTGCAAGTCGTAGATCACCGAGCGCATGCCGTTGTGCGTTCCGGCGCTGCCCTTGGCACGGATGCGCAGGGCTCCCGGCGGCAGGTCGATATCGTCGTAGATCACAAGCAGGTGCTCAATGTCCTCTTTGTAATACTGCATCACCTCGCGCAGGGACTGGCCCGACAGATTCATGTACGTCTGTGGCTTTACCAGCAGCAGCTTCGTTCCACCAAAAAACCCCTCGCCAGTCAGAGCCTTGTGCTTTAGCTTCGTTACGCTGATGGAATGCTTTTCCGCCAGCTGGTCGATGGCGATAAACCCCATGTTATGGCGCGTCTGTTCGTATTGCTTTCCCGGATTCCCCAATCCTGCAATGATGTACATATGCTGTGCCCCTCCCTTCCAAGACAGGAAAAGGGGCGGCCTCCTGTGGTTTGAGACAGCCCCTGATGCGTCACAAGTATAACGGTATTTCGTTCCTCTGCGGCCCTCGCTGAAACGCTGGCGCAAACGGCGCCCGTGCTGAAGATACTAATTAAACAGCCCGCTGATGGAATTGTTGGTAAAGATGCGGATCATGGCCTCGGCAAACAGCGGCGCTACCGACAGCGTCTTGATCTTGTCGATCTGCTTTTCTTTTGGCAGAGGAATCGTATTCAAAAGTACCAGCTCCCGGATGGCGGACTTTTCGATCCTCTCGATGGCAGGACCGGACAGAATCGGATGCGTCGCACAGGCATAGACTTCCAGCGCTCCCATATCCTTTAGCGCGTTGGCAGCGTTAGTAATCGTTCCCGCCGTGTCGATCATATCGTCGACTAAAACGACATTCTTATCCTTGACATCGCCGACGATGTTCATAATCTCGCTGACATTGGCCTTCGGCCGCCTCTTGTCTACGATGGCGATGGGGGCATCTAACGGATGCGCCATGTTTCTGGCCCTCGTTACGCTTCCGTGGTCGGGCGATACGATCACCAGGTCTTTCAGATTTTTTTCCTTAAAATATTTTACCAGGATGGGCATGCCCAAAAGATGGTCTACGGGAATATCAAAATAGCCCTGAATCTGCGCAGCGTGCAGATCCATAGTAACTACGCGGTCTGCGCCTGCACTCTGCAGCAGATCCGCAATCAGCTTGGCGGTGATGGGATCTCTGGCCTTTGCTTTTCTGTCCTGACGGGCATATCCGTAGTAGGGGATGACTGCGTTAATCCTTCCGGCCGACGCCCGCTTCATGGCGTCGATCATAATCAACAGCTCCATCAGGCTGTCGTTGGCAGGGCTGCAGGTGGGTTGCACGATATAGGTATCAATGCCTCGTACCGTCTCCCACAGGCTTACTGAAATTTCTCCATCGCTGAACTTGTTTACTGCGGCTTTTCCAAGAGGTTTTCCCATTATTGTGGCAATTTCCTCGGCCAGGGCCGGGTTGGAATTGCCGGTAAAAATCTTGTAGTCTGTAAACACGCCGTTCCTCATTTTTTCCTCCTTTGGCTTTCACCAGCTGCTATTTTTTGTGCTTCTTTAATAATCCCCGTTTCTCAACCCATCCTTCCAGATTGGTCTGTCTGGCCCTTGCTACCGCCAGCGCACCATCCGGCACATCTTTTGTCAGGGTGGTGCCCGCAGCTACATACGCATTTTCCCCGACGCTCACCGGTGAAATCAGATTGGTATTGCATCCGATAAACGCACCATCCTTTACCGTAGAACGGTGCTTGCTGGTGCCGTCGTAGTTGACAAAGACTACGCCGCACCCCAGATTGACATCGCATCCCACGTCGGAATCGCCGATGTAAGTCAGGTGCGAGGCCTTTGCCCCATCGCCTAATGTAGAGTTTTTAATCTCTACAAAGTCCCCTACCTTCGCGTGGTCGCCCACTGTGCTGTTGGGCCGCAGATAGGCAAATGGACCTATCTTTGTCTCTTTTCCTACACGGCTTTGCACAATGACCGAGGACTGCACTTCTGTTCCGTCGCCGATGACGCTGTCGCAGATTCTGCAGTTCTGGCCGATGATGCAGTTTTCCCCAATGGATGTATCTCCCTCTAAGATAACTCCCGGACCGATCTTCGTTCCCCTGCCGATGGTCACGGTTGTATCTATATACGCATGCTTCCAGTCCGTAAACTCCACACCCCTGTGGATATGTCCGGCTACGATCTGCAGCCGTGCGTCCTCTTTGCGCTGCTCCTGTATTTCGATCTGTTCCATACACTCTGCCGTCAATTTATTATCATCCATACCATTTCTCCTTCTCACTGCCATTTCAGTATAGCACCTTTCTGCTATTTCACAAATACCAAAAAGAAAAAAGCCGAAAAAAACAGCAACTATTTGGACAGCTGCTGTTTGTCTTTCTATGGTAAATTACTCCTTAAAAGTCTGCTCCAGCCCCTGCATCATCGCATTGAATTCCGCCGCCGTTTCGAAGGTTTCTTCGTACTTGCGGAAGATGGCCTGCGAAATCTTTTCGCGGGTCTCCGGCAACAGGGGATGTGCCACATCCTTGTACTTCTCACCTATTTTCTTGCTGGGCATGGCTACAAACAGCCCGTTGAGCCCCTTTACGATTTTGATATCGTGAACCACAAATTCTCCGTCAAAGGTAATGGAAGCCACCGCCTTCATCTTTCCTTCATCGTCCATTCTTCGAATTCTTACATCTGTAATGTTCATACGCGTTCCTTTACCTTTCAGCCGCGCAGCTTCCTGCGCGCTTTCCTCCTCTCGTGCAGCACCGCTCCCCACCGGATGCGAATATACACGCCACTCCGTTGAGCCTGTGCGCGATGCCCGGCGTCAGACTCTTTCATGGTTTCTTTTATTATACCGCAGTCATCCGGATTTTTCAACACTAACCTTGCAGCAAAAGGCAGTCAAACCCAGTCATTTCAAGGCAAACACGGTCATTTCAGACCATGTGCAATCATTTCGGAGCACGCGCGAGCATTTCAGGCAAATACGCTCTCGAATATCTGCGGATTGCGCTCCACGTCGATGAGTTGCTCGTCCTCATTTACCTGCCCCAGATAAATCAGTGGAAAATAATCGGTTACTTTTTTCTTTACCGGCTCCTTCGAAGCGATCACCACACCCACGCCCGCCACCTCCATGTCGAATTCCCGCATCATGTCGGCGATGCCGCGGACGCTTCCGCCGGCGCGCATAAAATCGTCTACGATCAGCGCGCGGCTTCCCGGCCGCACCGCCCGCTTGGCAAGCGACATCTTCTGGATGCGTTCTGCAGAACCGGAAAAGTAATTGATGCTTACGGTAGAGCCCTCGGATATTTTGCTCTCCCGCCGCAGTACCACCAGCGGCAGGTTCAGCATTTCCGCAGTCATCAGCGCTGCCGGAATCCCCTTCGTCTCTACCGTTACCACACAGTCCGCCCCGGCGCCTTCAAATTTCGCCGCAAAGATCTGCCCCACGCCCCGGGAAATCACCGGGCTGAACATGATGTCTGAGGTATATAAAAAACCGTTGGCTAAAATCCGGCTGCGGTCTTGCAGCTTTTTCTCCAGCTCCGCAAGAAGGCTCTCCGCCGCCTTTGCGGAAATGGAAGGGATATAGCGCAGCCCGCCCCTGGCGCCGGCCGAGGTTTCGATGCGCCCAAACCCGGAAATGTCCAGCGCCCGCCTGGCCGCCGAAACATCCTCGCTCACGCTGGATTTGGCGCATCCGAACAGATCGCAGAAATACCCCAAAGAAAACACTTTGTTTGGGTTTTCCCGCAAAATTTGCAGCATAGCGCCGACACGCTCCGTTCTTTTCATCGTTTTTCCTCCAAAAGACGAATTATAAATCACGTATTTCTTATTTTATTCGCTTTTTCTGCATTTGTCAATTTTTTCTTTTGTCGCCCGGTACGCGATCTACATATTTTTGGAAAAATTGCGCTGACAGGAGCAAAAAACAAGAATTTGTGATATAATAATGCCGTCAGACTATTTCTCGGATTTTCGCTGCAGGGAGGCAATCTCATGTTGGATTTTACCAATTTTAAACACATACATTGCATCGGCATCGGCGGCATCGGCCTTTCAGCCATCGCCGAAATCTTTTTATCGCGGGGCTTTGAGGTATCTGGCTCCGATATGAAACAGAGCGAAACGACGGACCATTTAATCCGCCACGGTGCCCGCATCTTCTTTTCGCACTGTGCAGAAAATATAGAAGGTGCCGATCTCGTCTGCTATTCGGCCGCCGTCTCCAGAGAAAACCCGGAGCTTACGGCTGCCATCGCATCCGGAATTCCCATCGCTACCAGGGCCGAAGCCCTGGGCGCCCTGATGGCGGACTACGAAAGCAGCATTGCCATTTCCGGCACCCACGGAAAAACCACGACAACGTCTATGGTCTCTCTTATTTTAGAGCGCGCGCAGTTAGACCCCACCATCCTCGTGGGCGGAAACCTCTCGGAATTCGGCGGCAATGTCAAGGTGGGCAGCAGCGGCTATTTCGTTACTGAGGCCTGCGAATATATGGACAGTTTTTTAAGCCTGCGCCCGAAGATGGAGATCATCCTCAATATTGATTCGGACCATCTGGATTATTTTAAGGACATCGACCACATTGCCAGCTCCTTTTCCAGGTTTGCCAGCCTGATTCCGCCCGATGGCACGGTAATCGCCTACGCCGCCAACCCCTTCGTGCAGGCCATCATCGAATCGCTGTCCTGCCGCGTAGTTACCTTCGGCTTTCACAGCGGCTGCACCTATTACGCCGATAACATCAAATTCAATTCTTCGGGCATGCCGTCGTTCGACGCCTGCGGCCCCGGCGGCCTTTTGGGAGCGGTCCAGCTGTCCGTTCCCGGCGAGCACAACATCGCCAACAGCCTGGCGGCCATCGCCTGCTGTCACAGCCTGGGCGTTGCCGCAGAATCCATCCTCGGCACGCTGACGCACTTTACCGGCACACAGCGCCGCTTCGACGTGGTGGGCTCTACGAAAAACAACATCCGCATCGTGGATGATTACGCCCACCATCCCACCGAGATCCGCGCCACGCTCTCCGCTGCCAGTAAGATGAAGCACCATGCGCTGTGGTGCCTGTTTCAGCCCCACACCTACACCCGCACGCTGGCTCTGTTCGACGATTTTGCCGAAGCCTTCAACGACGCAGACAAGGTTGTCATGGCCGAAATCTACGCCGCGCGCGAAAAAAATATCTATAAGCTCAGCTCCCGTTCGCTGGTGGCCGAAATCAAAAAGCGCCACCCCGACAAGGATGTCTACTTCTTCGACGATTTCGGCGAAATGGCGAAATTCGTCTACAACAACGCCGACAGCAACGACCTGGTGCTGACCATGGGCGCTGGCGATATCTGCCGCGTGGCGGAGCTGATTTTACAACTGGATGAAGAATCGCAATCAGAGTAGAAACGGAGGATATCTTATGATTCTGAAACGCACAGCATCCTTAGCCTGCACACTGCTCGTCCTTTTGTATGTATTTACCGGCTGCGCCGCAGAGGAGGCGCCCGACAGTGATTCGGGCAGCCCCGCGCAGAGCGCGCAGCAGGACCCCGCGCAAGATTCTTCCGATGAAGGCGAGGGCACGGATGCCGGCAGCACTTCCGCGCCGGAGGATGGCATCTGCCAGCAGGCGTTCGGCAGCTACGCTGTACCGGAAGGCTGGGTAAAAAGCGACGAATATTCCACCGAAGATAAGTATTTTTACATACCGGAGGACCAGACGGACGAAACCTATCCGGATAACATTTCCGTGGAATGCGGAACCAACCGCTACGCGCCTGAGGAGCACGTGCAGTTCCGCAATGCTATCGTTTCGCAGCTTTCTACCCAGCTTCAGGGCCGCGAGGGGCTGATGCTCACTGGCGATGGCACCTATACGCAGCAGGAAGAATATATTCTTTACATATTTACAATCGAGGATGAAACCGCCGGCGTAACCACACAGCAATTTTACATCGTGGGCGACAAGCGCTACTGCATGGTGCATTTAACCAACTTCACCGGCTCGGAAGAAGCGCACACTGCCGCCCGGCAGATGGTCGACAGCTTTGTCTGGGCGGAATAATGCCGAGAATGCACAGGCCGCGTGCGCAGACGCATGTCCCATGTACCGCAGCCCTTCCCGCGCCTGCGACGGTTTTCGGCTGCCGCAGGGGATTTGAAAATTTTTTCTTGACACTGCCACCGTTCAATGATATGATTTTTCTAAACCTATGACGAGGGAGTAAAACTGTACAACGGTTTTTCAGCGAGCCCGGGGCGGTGCAAGCCGGGCAAACGCAGTTACAGAACAATGGTCCTCCGAGGGCGAGGCGAACAGCGCATACCGCGCACAGTAGCCGAGACGCAAAGCCTGCGTTATCGGGCTGGGGGTGTGATGGCACTCTGCACGAGAGGATTCATTTTTTGAATCAAACAAGGTGGTACCGCAGGTTAGCACTTGTCCTTGTCCATAGGATAAGTGCTTTTTTATTACCGCATACTACCCGCAGAGATCCCTTTTCGCAAACCATCGGCGGGCGCCTTCCGCGCCTTGCCGGCCACAGACCTGACAGCGCTCTTTGGAGCGCCTCTGCAAAAGAAAAGGAGAAACGATATGAAAACGACAAAATCCGCAAAGAAACCAACCGCACTTCTTCTGGCCCTGCTGCTGGGGCTGATGCTGCTCGCATCCGGCTGCGGCGGCGACAGCAATGCCGGTGGCAGCGACGGCGACAATGCTGCCGGTGGAAATGAGGACAGTCTGCCCACCATCGGCATCGTCTCGATTTCCGACCACACCTCGCTTACCATGATCCGCGAGGCCATCGTCGAGCAGCTGGCCGCCGACGGCTACATCGACGGCGAAACCGTTACCATCGACTATCAGAGCGCCCAGGGCGAGCCTTCGAACCTGAAGCCCATCTGCCAGAAGTTTTCTTCCAAGGGCTACGATTTGATTATCGCTATCGCCACGCCCTCGGCGCAGATGGCCCTGGGCGAAACCACGGAAATTCCCATCGTCTTTTCCGCTGTTACCGACCCGGTCAGCGCAGAGCTTGTGGATTCTCTGGACCAGCCCGGCGGCAATGTAACAGGGACCTCCGATGCGGTTTCCGCCTCTAAAATCATGGGCCTTGCCAAGCAGCTGACGCCCGATATGAAAACCGTAGGCGCCGTTTACTGCACCAGCGAGGTCAATTCCCTCAGCGTCATCGAAGAGTTGAAAGCCTATGCAGCAGAAAACGGACTGACTGTCGTAGAAGCACCCATTACCGTCAGCAGCGAGCTGCGCGATGCTGCTTCCTCTTTGGTCGGCAAGGTGGATGCCGTATTCTCGCCCATCGACAACATCGTCGCCGACTCCATGCCTGCCATTACGCAGGTGCTGGACGAAGCGCAGATTCCCTATTACGTCAGCGCGGATTCCATGGTAATGGACGGCGGCTTTGCCACTTACGGCATCAATTACGTCTCTTTAGGCACCGAAACGGCCCGCATGGCTGCGGAAATCTTAGACGGCGCCACCCCCGCTTCTATGGCTGTCCGCACCATCGACGACGTGCAGATCTATATCAACACCGATACCGCACAGCGCATCGGCATCGAGATCCCCGAGGATATTTTAGAGCAGGCCGTGCTCTTTACCGACGAAAACGCCGGAAACAACTGAAAAAAGCACAAACCCTGCGGCAGCCCTGCGCTGCCGCATCCCGTTTTAGAAAGGACTTTTCTATGATGACTTACGCCGCCCTGCTGGGTTCTCTCGAGCTGGGCCTGATTTATGCAATTTTGGCTCTGGGCGTCTTTTTATCCTACCGCACGCTGAATACGCCCGACCTGACCGTGGATGGAAGCATCGTAACCGGAGCTGCTGTCTCTGCCATGCTGTGCAGCGCCGAGGTGCATCCTCTCCTAGCGCTCCTTGCCGCCTTTGCTGCAGGGGCCTGCGCTGGCGCCGTTACGTCGCTTCTGAATATCAAGCTGCACATCGAGCCTCTTCTGTCCGGCATTTTAGTTATGCTGGGGCTGTATTCCATCAACATGCACATTATGGGCAACCGGGCCAACGTGGCTCTCTTAAAAAGCCCTACATTATATAAGCTGACGCAGGAGGCATTTTCGGAATGTTCCTTTACCGGGCTTCTGACCGGCGGCGCCTTCCTCCTCGTGCTGGCCGTTTTGTTCTATCTCTTTTTGAATACACGGCTGGGCTACGCGCTGCGGGCCACAGGCGACAACGAAGCCATGGTGCGCGCCTCGGGCATCAACAGCAACGCCATGAAGATTCTGGGCCTGGCCCTGTCCAACGGCTTCGTGGGCCTGGCCGGAGGCCTCCTGGCACAGTACCAGTCCTATGCCGAAATCGGCATGGGCACAGGCATGGTAGTCATCGGACTCGCCTCTGTCATTATCGGCGAAACCATCTTCGAATGCTTTTCCAAATCCCTGCCGCTTGCGGTGCGCCTGACCGCTGTCTGCGTGGGCGCTGTGCTGTACCGCCTGGCTATCGCTTCTGCCATCAACGCCGGCATGCCTGCCAACGACCTGAAGCTGATTTCCGCCCTGATCGTAACTGCCGCCCTGTCTGTCGGCCCGCTGAAGGCCTGGGGCCGGCAGCTGTTTGTCCGCAAAGGGGGCCTCTGATATGATACGCATCGAACACTTAAGCAAAACCTTCCATCCCGGCACGATGAACGAACGCCCTGCGCTGCGCGATGTCAGCCTTACGCTGTCCCGCGGCGACTTCGTTACCATCATCGGCAGCAACGGTGCTGGAAAATCCACGCTGATGAACTGCATCTCCGGCGTTATCCCGGCAGACAGCGGCCGCATCGTACTGAACGACATCGACATTACCCGCATGCCCGAGCACAAACGCTCGCGCTACATCGGCCGCGTCTTTCAGGACCCCTTAAAGGGCACTGCCTTCGATATGACCATCGAACAGAACCTGGCCATCGCCTACTGCAAGGGAAAGCGCCGCGGCTTTCAGCCGGGCATCTCCCGAAAGGAGCGGGAGCTCTTTCGGGAAAAGCTGTCTCTTTTGCACATGGATCTGGAAAACCGCATGACGCAGAAGGTCAGCCTGCTGTCCGGCGGGCAGCGGCAGGCGCTGACGCTGTTTATGGCTATTTTAACCGAGCCTGCGCTGCTGCTCTTAGACGAGCACACCGCTGCTCTCGACCCCGCCACTGCCAAAAAGGTATTGGAGCTGACCGACCTCTTCGGGGGAAATCCCGATATCTGCACGCTGATGATTACTCACAACATGAGCGATGCCCTGGCCCATGGCAACCGCACGCTCCTGATGAACGACGGCCGCATCGCCATGGATATCAGCGGCGAAGAACGCAGCTCCATGACCGTGGAAGCGCTGATTGCCGCCTTCGATATCCAAAATGACCGTATGCTGCTGAAATAAGCTGAAATAACCGGTGCACCACATTGAAAAAAGGAGGAACCTACTATGTCAGACCTTGTAAAAGCCTACGAAGAACACCGCCAGTGGCTTTCCGCCCTGCAAGAAACCGCCGATGCCAAGCGCCTCGAAAAGACCTGCGCCGCCCTTTTCGACAACCGCATGGAGGCCTTCATCGCAGAAAAAAAGGAGGATGTGATCCCCCTCTTAAAAACGCTGATGACGCCCGGCTGCTCCGTATCTACCGGAGGTTCCGCCACCCTCGACGAGTGCGGCGTCATCGAATTTCTCCGCAGCGGCGATTACGATTTCTTAGACCGCTTCCGCACGGAGCCCGCACAGTTAAAAGAACTGTTCCGCCGCGCGCTGTCCGCAGACTGCTATCTCATGTCTGCCAACGCTATAACGGAGGACGGCCTCCTCTACAACGTGGATGGA
>CATJIF010000075.1 GCA_949740445.1 uncultured Peptostreptococcaceae bacterium
CATTGCCCAGTGTTTTCACTTGCTGGATTCTGTGGCAATCGTGAAAGGAAGCGTAGTTACGCCAGAGGACGAGTGCAATGTTACAACGTATAGCTGTTGTATGAGCGCAGGAAAAGGGATCTATTACTACAAGACGTATGGCAATAACCAGCTGACAGCTGTGGATATGCACCGCGAGAATTTAGAGGGCAGCACGCTTCGGGAATTTTCCATGGTGCAGTCCCAGCAAATCGCCTGGGCAAATTGAAGTCAATTGAAGCCATCGGAAGCGATTTGAGAAGTAAGAGCTGCGCGGAAACCGTGCGGCAGGCAGAACAAAAGTCCTGCGGAGCTTTATAAGAGCCGCTGTTTTCTTCGCGAAAACGGCGGTTTTTTGTGCATCAGAAAACCACGCATTAGACGCGTGGCTGGTTTTTTGTATTTGCTGCAATGGCAGGCCAGGCAGGCTCGCACGCTTGTGCGGGAGAGGATTTCTGAATTGAAATTTGCGCGGAGAGGGTGTATACTTAAGAACAGGAGGAGACGCCCTCCAGCTGACAGAGCCTGCGACCGCATACGGCGGCAGCTGGCCGCAGCTACATAGAGAGAAAGGGAAGAAACTATGGCGATTTTTTCGAGATTAACGGATTTATTAAAGGCAAATGTCAATGATCTTTTAGACCGGGCGGAAGATCCGGAAAAGATGGTAAAGCAGCTGATTATTGATATGGAAGAACAGGTAGACGAGGCAACGCGGGCGCTGGGGCAGGCGATGGCCAGCGAAAAGGCGGCGGAGAAGCAGCTGCTGGCAGCAGAGGCTTCGGTGGCTGAATGGCAGGAAAAGGCAAAACTGGCGCTGAAGGCCGGAAACGAAGAACTGGCGCGCCGGGCTCTGGAGAGCAAGGTCAGCATGGAAAAGCAGGCGCAGGCGCTGAAAGCCGGGTATGACAGCATCAGCACGCAGACGGCACAGCTGCGCGATCAAGTATCGCAGCTGCGAAGCAAATTAGAGGAGGCCAGATCGCGGCAGGCGCTGATTATCGCAAGAAGTAAGATGGCGAATGCCGCAGAGGGCGTAGCCCGTTCCATCAGCTCGACGAACACCAGCTCGGCATTTTCCAAACTGGATAAAATGGAGAAAAAGGTGGCAGAAAAAGAGGCGGTTGCACAGGCCTATACGGATTTGAACGGCGGTGCAGCGGCAGACGAATTTGCACAGCTTGAGAAGAACGCTGCCATCGACGATGAGCTGGCACGCCTAAAAGCAGAGCTGGAGAAATAAAGAGGAAGCGCCATGATGATATTGATTGGCCTGTTGATTTTGGCAGGTGGTATCGGCTATGCCATCGTTACCAACAGGGCCGTGGCGAAAAAGGAAATGGAAATGCGCTATATGCAGACCTCTTCCATAGCCGATGCGCTGGACATTTTTCAGCAGATGGAGGGAGCTTCCTTCAATTACCGCCACTATGTAGAACTCTCGGGAACTGCCGCAGCAGACGAGCCGGTGTATGGGCCGTACAGCAAACGACAGGTCGCCTATTATGAGGCAGCTTGCTTCAGCGTCAACGAAGTAACGGTGCAGGGCAGCGGAAATTCGCAGATTCGCCAGGAGGAATCACTGCTGACAGAGGAAAAAAGCTCGATTCCTTTTTATCTGACCGATGGTTCTGAGGAACATAAGATCTATGTGGACCTGGAAAGCTTTGGCGATTCGGTGGATCTGCTCACTGCCTGCAACCGCATGGAGGGGCCCAATTCCGATTTTTCCAAGCGTGTAGACGGCCGCAGTCAGAGCGGTTCGGAGGGCGTGTCCGGAAGCTCGATGTCCTCCGGAATCGTGAAGGCGCAGATGGGAAAGACAACACTGCGAGCGCTGTGCGGACAGCTGCAAACAGTGCCGCAGGAGTTGTCTGCTTTGGCGAGTCCAGCGTTTGAGAGCGAGTCTGAGCGGGCGGATTTTTCCATGTGTTCGGCACTGCAAAAAGCATCGGGGTTTGTGCAGATAGTGCAAGAAAAAGCGAGCCGCTGGCAGACGAATATTTTTGGCGGATTTCCTAAACCATTTTTGCCCTGTGCAGCAACGGCGTTTGACGGCGGGGGAACGGCAGACTTTAAAAGCAGGGGACTGGCTTTTGGCAGCGGACAGATGGAAGCATCTGACAGAGAGTTTTCTGCTGCCGCAGGAGCGCCTTGTACGGATATGTATGCCTTTGCAGGAAAGAGCGCCGGCGGGCCGCGGGGCGGTGGCGGACGGGGCGGAATTTCCCGGCCGGCGGCCAAAAGGCCTTCGTCGGGCCGCGCTTCTGCCGGGCGCACCTCCTTTGGAAGCGCTTCCTTTGGAGGCTCGGGCGCAAAGCGGAGTGCTGGCGAGAGAAACCGAAGCGGTGGCAGCTTGTCTGGTTCGCGCAGCCGCAGTAGCGGCGGCTTTGGTTCTGGCGGCATGGGCGGCTTCGGCACAGGTGGTTTTGGTGGCTTCGGTGGCTTTGGACCGGGGCCCATGGGCGGAGGACGGCCTTCCCGCCGCAGAGCACCTACCGCTGGGCTCGGTCCAGTAATTTTAGGCGCAGAGCTGATGGGAGCAGGCCGTACGAGCCATTCCCGCTTTCTGGGATATCGCTTGTTGGAAGAAGTGATCCCCCTGTCGCAGCCGCTGTATGTTCTGGGCGAAATCTATCGCAACGGCGACCGGCTGTACATCGGACGGGCCACTGGTAAAAACGGCGAATCGTGGTTTTCTACCCGGCCGGAAAGCGAAATTCTCAAAGCGCTGCACAGCAAAAAGAAAACAGCGGGCGGCGTGGCTGTAATATCGGCAGTGCTGGCCCTCATCTGCATTGCATTGGAACTATTTTAGAAGTCGTACAGCACTGCAGCTTGCTTGCTGTCGTATGATTGCAAATAACAGATATAGATTAAGATAACAAATACAGACAACAGAGGACGTTTCTGTTCCGGAAGATCGCCTGCCAGAACGAAAACGTCCCCTATTGCTTTATTTTTACTCCCAAATTTGCTTTCGCATTCCTGTTGCTTATGGAACTGCTGCAGTTGCATGGATTGAACTCCACTGGAAACGAAACGCCGAATTGGGACTGGTTTTATTGATTGCTTCTGCGCAATGCGTTTATTTTCCGGAGGAACGGTTTAAGTCAAACTCTGGATTGATCGCATAGAAATTCTTTTCGTTCAGCTTATCCTGCACTTTTCGCAGCGCCTCGCCAAACCTCTGGAAATGCACGATCTCCCGCTCCCGCAAGAAACGGATAGGGTCGATGACCTCGGGATTATCCAAGAGCCTGAGGATATTGTCGTATGTCAGCCGGGCTTTTTGTTCTGCAGCCATGTCTTCGTTGAGATCGGCAATCGCATCTCCTGTAGATTGGAAAGTCGATGAAGAAAACGGCATGCCAGAAGCCGCCTGCGGCCAGACACCTACGGTGTGGTCTACAAAATACGGCGCAAATCCGGCTTCCTGGATTTCCTCCAGGCTCAGATCCCTTGTCAGCTGATGGACGATGGTGCTGACCATTTCCAGGTGTGCCAGTTCTTCCGTGCCTATATCGGTATCGAAATGCTCCGTTGATGAAAAATCCGAAAAAACCCAGGATTTATGCGGGTTTGACGAGCCCTCTGTCTTGCTTTTGGACATACTTCCCATCTACCAGAAAACCATGAAACGCAGCAGAATTGAGGAGAAGAAGGATACGCTGGAATATGAAAAAACTGAGGAACCTCAATTCGTGGTAAATATTATGCTGAACATTCCCGCAGCTTAAAAATGAATAAAGATTTTTATGTTATATGTAGGCGTTCAAAAATGAATGCCTATTTTTTATGCCTAAAAACAGGAGGTGATTCAGTAAATGAATGCAAATGTTATTGCCATTGCCAATCAAAAGGGAGGCGTAGGGAAAAGCACAACAGTATATAATCTGGGAGCAGGCCTTGCCATGGAAGGCAAAAAAGTCCTGTTATTAGATGTGGACCCACAAGGCGATCTGACAAAGATGTTAGGGTTGCGTAAACCACATGAATTACCATTGACTCTTGCAAATGCAATGAGTGATGTAATAGAAGGGAATATACCCAGCAATCATCCGGAGATTATGCATCATCCGGAGCATTTCGACTTTGTAGCGGGAAGCCGCGGCCTTTCCGCTGTGGAAGTGGGACTGGTCAATGTGATGAGTCGGGAAACAATACTCAAACAGTACATAGACAGCGTGAAGCGGAATTATGATTATATTCTGTTAGATTGTCGTCCGTCGTTAGGGATGCTGGTAATCAACGCATTATCTGCATCAGATCACGTGCTGATTCCTGTACAAGCGGAGTATCTGGCAGCAGAGAATATGACGGAGTTAGTGGGCACAGTGCAAAACATTAGACGGCAGATCAATCCAGGATTAAATATTTGTGGAGTCTTTTTGACAATGGTCAATGAAACCAAGTTTCGAAAAGATGTTGTCACCACAGTTAAGACTGAGTTCGGACGACGTTTACCGATACTGAATACAGTGATTCCAGCAACGATACGATTGGCAGAAATTAGTGCAGCGGGAAAAAGTATTTTTCTGCATGAACCAAGGGGGCGAGCAGCAGAAGCTTATCGCAATTTGACAAAGGAGGTATTGGAGATTGGAGACAAACAGCGTAGCAAATCTGCTAACCTCAGTCGATAGTCTTTTTACAACGCAGACAGAACGCGACGCAGTTCTGAACGAAACGGTGATCAACATACCTCTAACAAAAATATGTGACTTTCCCAATCATCCCTTTCAGGTGCGCATGGATAAGGATATGGAGGAAATGGTAGAAAGTATAAGAAAATATGGAGTCCTGCTTCCTGCTTTAGTACGACCGAAAGAGAATGGAACATATGAAATGATTGCAGGGCATAGGCGCAAAAAGGCCAGTGAGTTAGCCGGCAAAACTGAAATTTCTTGTATCGTTCGTGATATGACAGACGATGAAGCTATTCTTCTCATGGTGGATTCCAATCTTCAGCGTGAAACAATCCTGCCATCGGAAAAAGCATTTGCCTATAAAATGAAGTTGGATGCTATGAAAAGACAAGCCGGCAGGCCAAGAAAAAATAATTCTGTGCCAGTGGCGCAGAATTTTGAAGGGAAAACCTCGCGTCAGATTTTGAGTGAACAGATTGGAGAGAGCCAGGATCAAATACGCCGCTATATCTGCTTGACCAATCTTTTGCCGGAATTGCTGGACATGGTGGATAACTCTGTACTGAAAGAGAAGGGAATATTACAGATGGCTCTACGACCCGCAGTAGAACTTTCATATTTAACAAAAACAGAACAGAGGGCATTACAAGAAGTAATTACCAGAGAAGATTGTGTTCCTTCTTACATACAAGCGATGAAGTTACGAAAATTTTCGCAGGAGGGCAGATTGAACTCTGATGTAATTCTATCTATTATGCAGGAACAAAAGCCAAATCAAGTTGAGAAATTAAAAATATCAAACGCTCGTATTGCAAAATTTTTTCCTACAGGGACATCTGCACAAAAGATTGAAGACACGATTGTAAAGGCACTGGAACTGTATCGCAAGCACCAACGGCGTATAGAGCGATAAACCACACTACATTTTTTATCGGGAGAATCCAATGGAAACAAGAGAAAATGCCGGCTATACCATCACGGATAACATCTGGGTCGGGAATAAGGAATTTGTGCTTGGCGAGAGGGATACCCCTCTCGGTGTCGCATACGTCACATGGGAGAGCAACGGCAAAGACAACTATTACTGGGGAAACTACTATATGCAGAATCGCCTGGCAGCCGTGCGAAACCTGTTGGAGCGAACGACAAAGGAGCTTACCATACTCGAACACAAAGAAAGAAAAATACAAAAGGAAAAGAGGTCTGAACGCGAATGAAAATGACGATCCGTCCTATGACAGACACAGAAACACTCTATAGCTATAACCAAAGCTCTCAGATTGAGGGACAGACCGGCTGCATCGGCCATTTGCGTGGATACGTTGGAAGCGATGGAGACCATTGTTCTTCTTCCTGGGAAACCCATCAGGAGAGACTGCATACCCCGGAATTCAAGACAGAGTTGGATGAGGTGCTTCATACGCTTCGATGCGACATGGGCTACGATATGATGCTGCGGAATCGTAAAACCCTTGCCCGCTACTGTTACCACCATCCGGATTACAAATTTGGCAGGAATGAGTTCGGCTACCGCGTGGATACGAAAGATTACTCCTACCTTTTAAGACTCAACCCCGGACAACGAGATTACAACATCTACTGTTATTGCTACAGAAAGGACTGGCTGGA
>CATJIF010000076.1 GCA_949740445.1 uncultured Peptostreptococcaceae bacterium
GCTGTTGTACATGTCGAAACCGGAGAATAGTTCCTTTCCATCGCTATTAAAAAGCTTCGCGGTTCCATCTTTCATAATTACGCCCAAATCCCCGTTGCTCATGACCCGAATGTTGCCCTGCTCTTTCATTCCTTCCACTTTCAGCGTCTGCTTTCCCGTTCTGAAATCGTAAACAGCGACCTTGGAAGGAAATCTGATTATTAGTCGTTCTCCTGTTGCCTCAATTTGATAATTATCAAATTCCGATTTTCGTTCCAGTTCTTTTTCGACCTCATCCCACGGAATTTTACACGCAACGTTCAGCTTCTTTCCGTTTTTGTCGTATAACTCCCAGGTATTTGCTTCTGTGTTATGGAGAACAAATACACCGTTTTCTTCCTCTCCAATATAATCAAAATAAGGCAGAGGTATCAAGTTTCCTGTTCTTTCGATCAGGTATGCCCGATGATCTTCTGTTTTAACAACATATTTAGGTTCCTCCACCAGGTAATCCGGATATGTCAAATACTCTGTTTTCACATTCTCTGCAATTACATCTCCGGATGGAAGTTTGATCAGTGCGTCAATAAGTTCACCCGCATCGTTTTTCACCGAAACGCAGGCGGTATTTCCGACTATATAGGATTCGCTAAAAAATTCTCCGTGCCATGGATTATTCAAAGCGACTCTGTTTCCCCTTCGATCTATAATATATAGACCTCCTTTCGAAATCCCGGTTTGTTCCTTCTCAGCCAGCACTTCTTCCTCGTTCGAAATAAACAAATACTCCGCATCGATCACCCTTGGTCCACTGCTATAACGGAAATCCGGCGGTGTGATGCCATCATCGTAAAACAAATGATACCAATACACATCCGAAACGTGATTTAATACCGTTTTTCCATCTACACTGCGAAAACCTTCTTTATCATAGCCATCGTATTCCGAGATATGTCTACTATCATTAGCCACGGACTGCCTTATTGTCAGCATCAATCCACCGCTTTTATTGTAGCTTCCGCCGCCGTCCATCCACTGCGAAAGCTTCAGAATAGTGACAATGGCCTGCTCCCGTGTATAGAATCCATTAGGCGCGAAGGTATCCTCCGACACGCCGTTCATAACGCCGGCGTTATAACAAAAGGCGACAGCCTCCCTCGCCCAGGTGGCAAAGTAGGAAGAATCCGCCCCCTTACTCCGCTCGCGATCTTTCCACACGTGAGGAACGAACATGCCGTTGGGAATCGCAATCCGCTCGTCGGTTCTTGCCGCAGCATATAAAATCACCGCCGCTTCCTGCCGGGTAATCGAACGCTGGGGCGAAAACCACCGGCGCGTCCCCTCCACCCGGCTTCCCCAGATCACATCCGCCGAAGCTACTTTTCTTACATCCAAAGAATCGGTGTCTTCAAATGTGATGGCTTCCCAGTCTTTAAATGAATAATTGTTTCGTTCCAACAGCCGGAGCGCCAGCTGGCAAAACTCCTCGCGGGTAATCGGATGTTTCCAGCGGCTTTGCAGCTCCTCCGGCACCAGCTGCTGACGAATCGCTTCTTCAATGAACCCCTTCGCCCAGGCCGAAGGGGCATCCGCCTGCGCACTGTCGGCAAAGACCGTCAGGTTGCTCAAGATAAGCATCAGCACAAGCACCACAAGCATACTTCTCTTTTTCACGGCGTTCTCCTTTTTCTTTATTAAATAACACTTTAAAAATCAGCTTTGTGCGTTGCGTTTACTTTTTTCACAGAAAATGATAAGCTATTGTATATGATTATACAGTGGAGTAATCTTCCTTTTTTAACTATAACAGGTGTTGATACATATTTTTCATTACAGATAAATTATACTAAACAGAAAAGAACACTTTCAAGTTTAATCCCTGTTAGTGTCCTTTTCTGTTAAGAGACTTTTTCACAGCCCCTTCTTAATTATAGCTTTAGCTTCCATATCGAATATCTCCATATGTATGGCAATATTTATAATGATTTGTTGTACTTGAACTATTCAAAGTAAAATTAATATTACCCGATTCTCCCACTTTAACGTTAACTGTTATTCCGCCACTTGTCGTAGTACTTCCGTTATTAAAGAAATCACCATTTACATCCCAATGCACTTTGAATGCTGATTCCATTTTAATAAACAACTTTCCTGAAAATTGTTTGGTAATACCCTTGTATTCTCTATCAATATCTGCATTTACTATTTCAACTAATCCTGTTTTCATTGTAGTAACGTTTGGGTTATACCAACCCATGCAATATAACGAAACCTCTGGTTTATATTCATTTGTTACTGTAAATTGTTGTGTCAGATAAAAATAATTATATTGCAGATTAGAAGAGGCATTTTTTTCTTTTGCTATATCAGGAATTTCTCTTTTTACCTCTTCCACTTCTATTCCTTTAGACTGCGCAATATTTTCTACCATTTCTTCATAAGTAACGATTGTTCCATTACGAAGCTCTATCTCTCCGCTAAAGGTTTCTGTACTCCTTGAAGAAGATGCGAAACATGGTGTTAAAGCGAGAAGTAAAGATATAAATACTAATAATATTTTTCTCATTTTAAATTCCTCCTATATTTCGGAATCACTGCAGATTACAGATATAAACAATATATTTTAAAAAACATTGGTTTCACTCCTTTCTCTATTTTACAATATATTTTTTGAATTACCATCTCTAAGTTAGCCTCTTGTCTATATAGATAATCTTTCAGCAAAAAAGATTCACTTTTTTGTCGAAAAATTTTTTGAAAAATTTTCTTTAGAAGTGAATCTTTTTTCGATTTTATTTATCTATATAGATGTAGGTTTAATTTTTTTGGAAAATTTTAAAAAAGGAGAGAATCATGAAATTAAAGTATTCAAGAATTGTTGTTATCGCCCTTATGATCGTTGCCTTGCTAAGCATACCGCTTGTTTCTCTGGCTTCTTCTGAAATTTCACCACGTGAAATTACCTCCGCGACGATTTCTTTTGTCAAAACATCTCCTACAATTGCAAAATTTACAGTGCGATCTACTGCCCTTGACCTCCCTACCCGCACGATAATCAAAGTTACTCTACAATCTTCTACCCCAGGAGAAAACAAATTCTCAGATGTAGAGTCAAAGAGTAAAACTACTTATGATATTCGATCTTCTTATTTTAGCGGAAGCTTTTCCATCACCTCTGATTTGGATTATCGTATTAAAGTGGAAATCACAGACGATTGTACCGGAAAGGATATCACTTTTACTCGATTCAAATCGCTTTCTTAAACAAATATTTTCGAGACAATCTAAAAGCTGCAGCCAATCCTTTACTACAGCTTTTAGATTTACTCCATATACTCTGCTATCTTTATCAGTTCATCTTCATCTATAAAACTTCCCGAAACTGAAATCAAACCATCTTCTATGGCAACGCATACCGCGTATCTATCGCTTGCTTCCAACTGAATCGTAAAGGGAATACCTAATTGTATCCCTTCCTCCGTATTGCCTCCTATATAGACACTATCGTTCTGATCAAATCCACCTATTATATCAATATAAATCTGGTCTGTAGAAGAAGAAAAAATGTAACCAGCTGAATAAGAGCCGTCTTCTGTCTTCATTACAGAAAGCTTTGTAAATTCATAGCCTTCCGGTATATATGCCGGACAGTATAACTGAGGAAGAAATTTCTTAGCATCTTTCCATTCCTCTATATCGGTATATTCTACCGTAATGGAATTTTCGCCATTTTCTTCGTACTCCGTAGACATGCCGCCATTGTTCAGCGAATGTAGAAATTTCTCCCAGCCAAATCTTGCAGCGCTGGCCTGGCTGGAATCTAACCAGATGTACAAGGCGCTGGTTCCTACAAATACGACAAGGACGATACAGGCAGCCTTTGTAAATGTGAGAATATGGCGCTGCCTCTTTTTCCGTTTTTCTTCCCTCACATGTGCTGCAATTTGTTCAACTGTTGGCACTCCCGTCGGACATTCTCTATGAATCATTTCTTTATACAGGCAACTGAACTGCATTTCCTCTTCCGTGAAATCATCAGGATATTCCTTTTCTACCACCATCGTTCTCCTTTCAATCCTATGTATATCTTTTTGCATTTTTCAAAAGCCCGACGTTTTTTGTTTTCGCCGTATGTAGATTCATATCCATAATTTTTGCAATTTCAGAAAAACTTTTGTCCTCATAATTTCTTAA
Organism: uncultured Peptostreptococcaceae bacterium; assembly: GCA_949740445.1. Taxonomy (GTDB): domain Bacteria; phylum Bacillota; class Clostridia; order Peptostreptococcales; family Anaerovoracaceae; genus RGIG446. The sequence goes on from CATJIF010000076.1 coordinate 4,174, forward strand.
ATGAATAAGCAGCTGTTCCTCCAAAGAAAGCTTTTTCATTGCTTCCACTAACAAGTCACATTGTTCTTGTCGAATTAACTGCTTTTCGATTTCCTCTTCTTTTGAAGAGATAGAATCGAAAACAGGTCTTCCGACTTTATCAACCTCAGGCGCTAACAGTTCCTCCTCCTTTGATTTTTTCAGGAAATACGCTTTTATCTGGTTCTCTGCAATTTTCCCAATCCACGCTCGTAAGCTTTGAGGATTTTTTAACTGTTCTTTCTTGTGTAATACCTGCAAAAATGTTTCTTGTAACAATTCTTCTGCTATTTCTTTATTTCCCAGTTTATGATAGAGTTTTGCATAAATCGCTCCAGAATATTGCTGATAGGCCCATTCCACTGTCCAGTCAGTAGTGATGAGTTCATTATTTCCGTCCATCGTTGCCCTCCACAGTAAAAATCTTCCTCTTTTGTTTTACAACAGTACGGATATACCTTTCCTCAATAAAAAGTTAATTTAGTATTCAAATTACATTTATGCTATCATCAGAAATAACTTTTGTCAATTCTCTTCCTTTCCTGCGTTTTTGCAAGACAGGAACATATCTCACAAAAAGAAAAAGAAATCACAAATTTAGCGATCCTTTTCTTTAAATGTTCCCTTATACAACGATTACGCCCGTAATTTCAAAATACCTCTCTATCCAGATTCGATCAACAATATTGCCAGTATCTTTGCTGTTTATTTCATGCTATAGCTTTCTTTCGTCCGCGATGCTCAATCTACAACATAAAAAACGGATCAAATTTTATTTCGCTTATTATCTCCATGGTGCGTTCCAAATCACCCTCTGCCCAAATGCCCCAGCTTCTGGACAATTTCCACGGGTTATTACCGCACCAGTTCCGATACGTAAAATGCAAATCACCCACTCTCTGCGCCAGCTCCCTGCGTTCGGAATCGTCCCACCTGGTAGAAGTGATTGCCCGGACAATATCCCTTGCTTCCTCATAATCTCCCTGAATCCGTTCAGCCCTGAACCAGCGGTCGCAAACCATTGCCAATACGATCCTGCCCTGATTCCAGCTTTCTTCAGTATCCCAGTTTCGTATTCCATAGGTTTCGCTTTCTATATAGAGAGTAGCCTTGCGAATATCGCTGAACGCCTCGCTGTTTCGCTGCATGCTCAGTCGATAGTCATATACAGTCAGCACGGAGAGAACAATTAGAAACACGATCCACTTCTTTTCCTCTTTGGTTATTTAAAAGCCTCATTCCTTTCCCTCCCCATATCGCTTGCCCTGTTTGGCTCTGGCACATACCTTTTCAAGAAAAATATGCAACTGCGGGCCGCACAAATTTTGTTATAAAATCACTGGTTGGTATATGGCCACACGGCATTTACTGAACTCACTGATCATCAAACATCTTCTGCAAAAGACACATGGCCGGATAACTCATATTCTTGAGATATCAATGCAACGGATGCCAATTTGCATCTTTCTATCAGCATATCCGCAGATACAGCTGTATACATGCTGCCTGAAATTCTCCCATCGCTTCCATACAATTCACGATTCTGATAAACTTCTTCCTGATAATACTCGCGCCAAAGACTTATTGCATCCCGCATTTGATCGCAGTCAGTTTTGCTTAGCAATCGCCCTGATTCAGAATCGGTGAAATCCATCGGTTGATTCCACGCTTCACATTTCGTGACAGTGGATTGCCAGATTTCTAAAGGAATTGTAAGATAATCCTCCCCCAAAATTCTATTATCGTTTCAGGATTGATACATCGAAACTTGACAATCAACAAGCCCCGCTGCCGCATAACGCTCCCTTCCGGCAGACAATAAAAACCTTATTATATATAGATACTTTTTTTACAAAAAAGTTTCACCGTTCGTCAAACTTCTTTCAAAATAGTTTAGAACCGCGATTTCATCAATACCTCAGCTGCACGCATTGCTGCCGGCAAACCTATCCGGCTCCTCTGCTTTTTCCGATTCCTCTGAAAGCGCTTCTGCCTTACCTGTCGGTGTGTTTTCCGGCTCGTCCGCTGCCTCTTCTTCCATGTCTTCCCCTTTTATGTCTTCTGCGTCCGCAAATGCCGCAGATTCGGCTTTTTCGAATTCCCCTGGCTCCTCCGGCTGCCAGGCCTGCCCGAATTTGATGTCCTTAAAGAGCGCCGTCAGGCCAGTGATTTGCTTTAAGCGCAGAATTTCGTTTTTATCCATGCCCAGGTGCCTGGAAATCCAGTCGTCGGAACGGCCCAGCTCGTGCAGCTCTTTTACGATATTGCTCATCAGCTCCACATCGTGGCTGCCCCGGGCGCGATTATGGCGTATGGTACTGGCCATGCGATGGTCCAGCGGCTTGTCGATCACCGAAACCGGCAGCATTCCGTTTTCCCGCACGTAAATGTCCTTGTGTTCCAGCATAACGCGATAGCGATGAAACCCATCCACGATAACGTAAACATCTTGCGTCTTTGCATAGTAGCAGACGATGGGCATGGTGTAACCGTCCTGCTTGATGCTCTCGTAGAGCAGCCGCAGTTCTGGCGGCGCTACTGCGTTGGGATTATAGGTATTCGGTTTAATTTTTTCCACAGGTACTGCGATGATGCTATAAACAGGGCTGCTATACTTCATGTGTCATTTCCTCGATGATTCTATATTTTCGTTTTATAATATCCAGTCGCTTTTTCTGCTGCCTGGTCATGCCAAAGCCCATAAACCGGCAGGTATGATCATTTTTCAATATGCAAAAACACATGCGCTTCCAGCTGGGAATGTCCTTGGTCGCTTTGATGTCGTCCGTGTGATCGGGAATCGGCCCTACAAAGATCACCCGCGATTTTTTATTCAACGTATAGTTCGATACGCCGTTTCTTCGGATGCGGTATCCTCGGTTCTCCAGCTCGCATATGGTATCTTCGTCCAGACCTCCACCGGTTTCGTGCCAGAAGCGGATGGAAGTATTGAATTTCCGGATGTACTGGTTGCGGAGTCTTGTCGGCAGCGTCTGCAAAAGAAACTGCGTGTAGGATTTCCAGGTATGTCCTTCAGGTAGTTTAATATTCCGATAGGCCATGGCTCTGGTCTTTCCGTAGACGGATGCAAAGTTTGCTCCCTGCACCCGGCCCACGAGTTTTGCCCAGATTTCCGGGTCGATCACGCGGTAAAGGTGCAGCGAATCTCTTGAATAGTCGTTAAAGGGCGAGGCCACCCGCATTTGCGACGGTTTTAAACCCGCTTTGTAATAGAGATCGTATAATCCGTTATAGTCGTAATCGAACAGATAGTTGGCATGCCATACGTCGGAAAGCGACCAGTCGTACATCGGAGAGGCGCACCAGACATTTTTAAACTGCTGGCTGATCCAGCATTGGCCTTGATAGCCGTGCTTTCTGTTTACAAATCCACTGTAGCGCTGCAGCGATTCTTCAGCGCGCATCCCCAAAAGGCAGACGGTCTTTCCACCGCCGTGGGATATGCGGTACCACCGTCCGAACTGCTTGGCCAGGTCTTCCTGATGCATGCGGTAGCGATAGGTAGTGATGGGGTTGTTGCCCAGATGGATCACATAGTCTTCCTTGGGCATCGGCCTCACCCAGCTATCCGACTTCGTATCGTCCCACGGATACCAGTACGTTTCGAAAAACCCCAGCGCTGTTCGCGTGGATGCGGGCAGACACACCCAGTAGAGCTCAGCCCTTCCCTTCAGCTGCTGAAAGGTCCGCTGTATGTATTCTGTAGTTACCGTATACTGCGCTTCGAAATCCTGATGATACACCCCTACCGTGCGTTCCGGATAGTACCGGTCTCTGAAATCCATCATCAGATTTAACAGCAGCCCGCTGTCCTTTCCGCCGGAAAACGAAACGTAGACATTCTCAAATTCCTCGAAAATCATCTTCATCCGATCCTGAAGCGCGTCGTACACATTTTTTTGCAAATATTTCCGTATCATAGCTATCTCCCATACCGCATCTTTTGATGTCTGTTCTCCCCTCGCTATTGAAAAAACAGCCGGGTAGAACCTCGACTGTCTTTTCTTTTATTGTAAAATGCAGGCGTGCAGAAACGTACCTGTACTGTAGATTCCATACATTCGCTAACAGTGTTTTATTTATATCGGTTCTGGTAGCGCCTTTCGTATTTTTCCTCCCATGCGGTCCGCTTCTTTGCCTCAGCCTCGGCCATGCGCCGCCGGCGTTCCTCTCGCCGGGCCCTGCGGCGCCGGATCTGCCGGCGCTTCAGCTCGATATAAGTCGAAATCAAAACCGCCAGCAAGATAAAACATACGGCAAAAAACATGTAGATTTTCTTTGCCACGGCATCTTCGATACCGAAGTTCGATAAAAACCCGCCTTCGGGAACCTCCCCTGCCGCTACAGCGTCGTATTCCGCCACCAGGCGGTCGCCCTCGTACACCTGGACTTTGCCCACCGCCTGTCCTGCCTGAACCGGCGCCTGTACGGATTCGTCCAGCACTACCTTTGTGCTGATCGCCGAATCCTCAGCCGTCGCCGGTATGGTGGCGAAAATGTCCTCTGCCAGAACGACACCGATTTTATTGAACGCACCCTTTTTTACCGGAATCTGGCCGACGCTTGTTCCAGCGGTCATGCCGCTGACCGTGCGGTAATTGGCGAAGGCCCAGTCCAGTAGCGCGATGGAATCAGAAAAGCGGCCAAGATCGGTGGATTTCAGCGTAACGCATAAGAATTCCGAATCCCCCCGCCGGGCGCTGGACACCAGACAGCCGCCCGCGTGGCTAGTGTAGCCGGTTTTTATGCCCGTAATGCCCTCGTATTTGCAGCCCCGCCGCTCATTTCCTACATATATCTTCGTCTTTTCGTCGTAGAGCATGCGGTTGGTGTTGTAAAGCACCCGCGCCTCTGTCTTTTTATTGGTTACCGGAATGTCGTAGCGATAGGTGCTCACGATGGTCCGGAAGGTTTCGCCGATGGTTTCATCCGTCATGGCATAACGCGCCATGAGCGCCAGGTCGTAGGCGGTGGACATGTGCTGCGGATCGTGCAGGCCGTTAGCGTTGACAAAGTTCGTATTGAGGGCCCCCAGTTCCTTGGCTTTTTCGTTCATCATCTGGGCAAAGCTCTCCGTGCTTCCGGCGATGGTTTTGCCCAGCACAGTCGCGCAGTCGTTGCCCGACGGCAGCATCAATCCGTACAGCAGTTGCTCCACGGTCAGCTGCTCGCCCGGCTCCAGCGCAATGTGGCTTCCCTCTATCTCGTAAGGCGTCTGCTCATCCACCGTTACCACCTGATCCAATTTTAGGTGCTCCAGCGTTAAAATCGCCGTCATAATCTTGGTGGTGCTGGCAGGATAACGCTGCTGGTGCATATTCTTTTCCATCAGGATTTCGCCCGTCTTCATATCCACGACAATAGCCGTCTCGCCGATGAGCTGCGGCGGGTCGGTCGCGGCGAAGACCGGGCAGGCGCCCAGCACAAAGAGCACAAGCGCCAAAAGCGTAATCCATACTTTCTTCATAATCTCTTCTCCCGTAGCTGATTCCGGCGGCAGGATGGCGTTCGCTGCGCTGCCACGGTCCGGCAGTTTGCGCGCACCCGTTCTTACCGTCCGAAAAAGTAATCCGTCAGTTCGTAGCCATTGGCGAAGAACCGGCCGGAAGCTGCTCCCGAAGCCTCGCAGAACGCGCGGCTGTTATCCACCGGCTGGAGGTTTGCGCTGTCGTAAAAGACATAAGGCACCGGCCGCCCCTTGTGCGTGCGGATGGACAACGGCGTCTGATGGTCCGGCACGATCAGAAAGCGGAAATCCTCTCCCGAGGCTTTCAGGGATTCTATCACCGGGCCCACTACCTTTTCATCGATCAGCTCCAGCGACCGGATCTTGCCCTCCATATCGCCCTGATGGGAGCATTCGTCGGGCGCTTCCAAATGGATGTAGAGAAATTCCACGCCGTGGCGGAAGGCGTCGATGGCCGCCTGGGCCTTCCCGTCGAAGTTGGAGTGAATCGTTCCCGTAGCGCCCTCTATGTCAATGGTTTCCAGTCCGGCGCAGACGCCGATTCCCTTAATCAGATCCACGGCGGAAATCGTCGCTCCGTGCACCTTGTATTTATCGTAAAACGAAGACAGCTGCGGCTTTTTTCCCTGCCCCCAGATCCACAGGGAGTTGGCGGGATTCAGCCCCCGCTCCACCCGCGCCAGATTGACCGGATGGTTTTTCAGCAGGTCGTAGCTTTCCTTCATCATTTTCGCAATGAATTCCGAACCTTCGCCCTTGGGCAGATACGCTCCGGCCTTCCGGGTTAAGATATCGTGAGGCGGAGTCAGCTCGTATTCTGTGCTGCCGTTGTGGACGATCATGCAGTGGCGGTAGCTGACACCGGTGTAAAAGTGAATCCGATCATCCGCAAAGGCTTCGTTTACCGCCTGAATCAGCTGGTCGGCTTCTGCTGTGGTAATGTCACCGGAACTGTGGTCCTTGACGACCAGCTCTTCGTAAGGGCCATCGCCCTCCAGCGTAACGATGTTCGTGCGGAAGGCCACGTCTGTCGCCGACATGTCGATGCCGATGCTTGCAGCTTCCAGCGGGGAACGCCCCGTCAGATAGACGCCCGGATCGTAGCCCATAACCGACAGGTTGGCCGCATCGCTTCCGGGTGCGATTCCCTCCGGCACGGTGCTGACCATGCCCACCTCTCCTTCGGCGGCCAGCGCATTGATGTGGGACATGCGGGCTGTCTGCAACGGCGTTTTCTGCCCTAAAGCTTCTATGGGTTCATCTGCTGCGCCATCCGGCACTACGATCAAATATTTCATGGTAAGATTCCTCCTGTTCCGCCGCATTCCCTTACCGGCTGCGGCCTGATTTTTATGGATCAAATTTCGGTTTTTCCGAATATTTGCGGATTCTCTGCACAAGAATAACTTATTTTTCGTGGATTTTCAGTCATTTCATACAGTTTTTCTTCTTTACCATTGTACCATACAGTGATATAATTTTAAAATGTTAAATTACTAACTTTCGCATTTTTGTAAAGCAGGAGGAAAATTATGAAATACCAAGAACGCGTGTACAACTTCTCCGCTGGTCCCTCCATGCTACCTTTAGAGGTACTGGAGCAGGCTGCAAGAGAAATGACAAATTACGACGGCTCCGGTATGTCCGTTATGGAAATGAGTCACCGCTCCGCAGACTTTAAGCGCATCATCGAAACTGCAGAAAAGGATCTCAGGGAGATTATGAACATTCCGGATAATTACAGGGTTCTGTTTCTGCAGGGGGGAGGCCATCTGCAGTTTGCCATGGTAGCTGCCAACCTGATGCGCAGCTCGAAAAAGGCCGATTATATCGTTACTGGTTCCTGGGCGAAAAAGGCGGCAAAGGAAGCGGCGAAATTCGGCGATGTGCGCGTTGTCGCATCTTCCGAAGACAAAACCTTTACTTATATTCCCAAAGTATCTAAAGAAGATTTCCGCAGCGACGCGGATTATGTATATCTCTGTGCCAACAATACCATCTACGGCAGCCACTACAGCCAGTTCCCCGACACGGGAGCCATTCCTTTGGTGGGCGACTTTTCTTCCTGCATCCTGTCGGAAGAAGTGGATGTTTCGAAATTCGGCATTCTCTGGGCCGGTGCCCAGAAGAACATCGGGCCTGCCGGTGTGGTCATCGTCATCATCCGCGAGGATTTGATCGGCTTTGCCCCGGAAAACACGCCGTCCATGCTGGATTATAAGATCATGGCCGACAACGATTCCATGTACAATACGCCTCCGACCTACGGCATCTACATCGCAGGACTGACCTTCCAGTGGATTAAGGCCCAGGGCGGCGTAAAGGCAGTTCACGAAAACAATGTAAAAAAGGCAGCGATGCTCTACGACTACATCGACAGTTCGCGGCTCTACACCGCCCCTGTAGCAAAGGAAGACCGCTCGCTGATGAACGTGGTCTTCGTTACCGGAGATGCCGAGCTGGATAAAAAATTCGTAGCCGAGGCCAAAGAGCACGGCCTGGTCAACCTGAACGGCCACCGCTCCATCGGCGGCATGCGGGCCAGCATTTACAACGCCATGCCCATCGCCGGCGTGGAACAGCTGATCGCCTTTATGAAGAAATTCGAAGAAGAAAACGCATAGAGGCTGTTTTGTTGCGGGCTGGTTCTGCCGCAGACGAATTCTGCCAGGCGGTTTTACCGCCTTCCAGCCCTGCTGCAAAGAAAGTAAGAAAAGGAGTTTTGCATGTATCAGATCGCTGCATTGAATAAGATATCTCACGAGGGTACCTGCCTCTTTGGCCCGGCCTACCAGCTGACGGAGGATGCTGCCACGGCAGACGGCATTTTAGTCCGCAGCCAGGATATGCAGTCCATGGAATTTTCACCGCGGCTGCTTGCCATCGCCAGAGCCGGTGCAGGCGTCAATAATATCCCGGTTACCCGCTGCGCCGATCAGGGCATCGTGGTGTTCAACACCCCGGGCGCCAACGCCAACGCCGTAAAGGAGCTGGTGCTGGGCGCGCTGTTCTTATCCTCGCGCAATCTTTCCCCCGCCCTGTCCTGGGCGGCTGCGCTGCGCGAAACCTGCGGCGGGCAGGACATTGCCAAGGCGGTGGAAAAGGGCAAATCCCGGTTTGCCGGCTGCGAAATCGCAGGAAAGACGCTGGGCGTTATCGGCCTGGGCGCTATCGGCGTTTTGGTCGCCAACGCTGCCGAAACGCTGGGCATGAAGGTCGTAGGCTACGATCCCTACATTACGCTTACAGCAGCGCATCACCTGTCCAATTCCATTCCTGTAACCGGAAATCTGGACGCCATGCTGCCGCAGTGCGATTACCTGACCATCCACGTTCCGGCCATGGACAGCACAAAAGGCATGATCAGTGCTGAAAAAATCGCGCTGATGAAGGAAGGCGCTATTTTCCTGAATTTCTCCAGAGATAAGCTGGTGGACGAACCGGCCATGCTCGCTGCCTTAAGCGAAGGAAGGCTGCGCGCTTACGTCTCTGATTTTCCCAACGATACGACCTTGGGCAAGCCAGGCGTTATCTGCCTGCCCCATCTGGGTGCTTCCACCCAGGAGGCAGAGGATAACTGTGCCATCATGGCCGTGCAGCAGCTGAAGGATTACATCGAAAACCTGAACATCAGCAATTCGGTCAATTTCCCCTCCTGCACGCTGGGGCCGCGGAAAGCGCAGGCGAGAATCGGCGTGCTCAATCGCAACATTCCCAAGATGATCAACAAGATTACCAATATCTTCGCTGATCTGGATATCAACATCAGCGACATGATCAACCGCTCTAAGGGGGATTACGCCTACACGCTGATCGACGTGGATAGCACCATCGACGAGGCTGAGGTTCGCCGCGCGCTTCAGTTTGAGGGCATTATCGCTGTCCGCGTGGTATAATACATGATTGACAACAAAAAAACCGGACGATGCACAAACCTCTTCGGTCAGCGCATCGTCCGGTTTTTCTTTTTTAAATATAAGCTCTCGTTACGTTTAAGGCTCAACCTATATGTTTCGTTTCTTCCCACGCCAAATTGAAGAGAATGCCGACGACGAACACGGTTCCCAGAATGTAAAACCAGAATAGCAGCGCAATGATAGAAGCCAGGCTTCCGTACAGTGCATCGAAGTTAGCAAACGCCGTTACATAAATGGAGTATCCCCAGGAGATAATCAGCATGCCGCAGGCAGCGGCGATGCTTCCGGGAAGCACTCGGCTGTATCCGACCTTTACGGCGATAGAAGAGTAGTAGACATAGCTGACTACGATCACATAGACGGCAATCGCCGCCGGCCATCGAATGAGATACCATATGGTGTTGAAATTAAAAGAAACTCCCAAAATCCGGTCCATATAGAAGCCGACCATGGTGAGAATGACCTCGCCGTAAACCAGTACGATTAAGCTGGCTACCACAAGCAACAGCAGAAGCGCCACATTGAGAATGGCGCGCATCCGCTCTCGAATAAAGCCGTGCACCCTGATTTTTCCCGTATAGGCGTAATTGCAGATGCCGACGATGCAAAACTGCGCCTTGCTGGCTGCCCAAAGCGCCAGCAGTAAGGCCACAGCGCTGAATGCACCCGAACCGGAATGCGTTACCTGAGGCAAAATCCGCGCAAGCATTTCCAAAGCCTGAGGGTTGAGATATTCCGCCATCAGCTCGCTCACCATGGCCGGCGATATGGAAAAAGCGCCGCACAGCTGTGCCAGTAAAACGATCAACGGCACCAGAGACATAATGAGGTAAAACGCCAACTGCGCTCCCGTTCCCCGATAGTATGGCTGCTGATAATATAAAAACACCTTCGCTGCTAAAAGTTTCCAGCGGCGAAGGCTAAACAGATTATTCTGGCTCATTCATTTTTTCCTTCAAAAGTGTTTCCAGCTGACGCAGCGCATTGGCCCTGTGGCTGATTTTATTTTTTTCCTCTGCGGTCAGTTGTGCAAAGGTTTTATCGAAGCCCTCGGGTACAAACAGCGGATCGTAGCCGAATCCATTCGCTCCCCGTTCCTCACCGACGATATGCCCGCGGCACTCTCCTCTGGCCATCAGCTTGTTGCCGTCGGGATAGACGACGGTAATCACAGATACAAATTTTGCCGTGCGCTGCTCCGCTGGTACATCGGACAGCACTGCCAGCAGTTTTACGTTATTTTTCTTATCGTTGCCATCTTCTCCGGCATAGCGCGCCGAATAAACCCCAGGGGCGCCGCCCAGAGCATCTACCATCAGCCCGGAATCGTCGGCAATGGTCATCTTGCCACAGGCTTCCATAATCGCCCGCGCCTTTTTCTCCGAATTTTCTTCGAAGGTATCGCCATCCTCTTCTATCGTAAACTCCGGTACGCCGGCATCTTCGCGCGAAATAATCTCCATGCCCAAGGGGCTGGTAATGGCGGCAATTTCCTCGATTTTATGCCTGTTTTTTGTTGCTGCTACAATAATCATATATATCCTCCTGTTACCGGCCTGTGGCTGCACTGGTTGCTGTTGCGCCGCGAAGTTTGGATCGCTCAAACGCATATATAATAATTATATCATACACAGCGGGGTTTTTCTATGTATTTTTCAAGAGGATCAGCTTTGTCAGGCCAATCGTATTGCCGCAGCAAAACATCCATGCCTGCATTTGATGAAGCAGCTGCATCTGAATGGTATAGCTCCAAAATTTGCTGCTCTCCCCTGCCTTGCGTTTTGCCAGCTCCGTTTTGCGCATAACCTGCTGCCAATACATCTGCCTTCCCTGCGCTAATTGCCGCCCTGCCACAGACAGCTGCTGCCACAGCGAATCCCGTTCGCTTTCCCGCATGCGCTGCAATATACCTCCGTACAGTTCGCAGCATTCGCCCATGGATTCCAGCAATTCCTTAAAATCGGAGGAATCGCCTTTTTCTTCTGCAACGCCTTTCTCTGTCTGGTTCTGACAGAAATACAGCAGGGCTGCAGTCTGTGCCAGCTCTTCCAGCAGGCGGAATCCTCCTTCCCACAGCGCATACATATCTTCCCGTTCCATGGGGGTAATAAATTCGCGCCGCAGCCGTGTCGACAGAGAGAAGCGATCCTCCTGGGCTTTCTGCCTCAGCGCTTCGATCCTCTGTGAAAGCTCACAACAGCCCTTCCGCGTCAGAGTGGCCTTGGAAATTTCTCCTGCCGCCCCTTTTAAATAGTCGCCCATATCCGTAAAGCTCTGCCATATGTCCGTTTTTTTCTTCATGGTTTCTCCCCGCTTTGCCCAGTTCTTGCACCGGAAGCGTTTCTTCCGATGCTCTATTGTATGCGGGAAAAACCGTTTTCATTCTGTTTGACGCGCGAGGAAGGCTACTTCAGCCGCGAAATGGCCCCGTAGGTTGCTGAAGCTGAAAAACCAGCAGAGGCGAGCCGTCGCGCAATCTTCGCTTTGTCCCTTTCCGACAAACGTTCTGCAGGCGCTTCTATCCCCATCGTCCGCAGCGCCTTTTCTGCTGCCTGCAATGCCATCTCCTTTTCTGCATCCCTGTCGTAAAGCGCTTCCATCGCTTCTTCGATCAGCGCAGAGCTAACGCCTTTTTCCTTCAGCTCATAGCGGATGCGCTGGGGCCCGCGGCCCTTTTCCATGGCTGTTTCTACGAATTTCATAGAATATCGTCTATCGTCAATAAACTGCAATTCGACTAAAAACGCCATCGTCTCTGCAATTTCCCGTTCGTCGTATCCCTTCTGCGTCAGCCTTCGAACCATTTCTTTTTCTGTACGGTCGCCGTATTCCAGCCGGCACAGCGCCTCTTCCCGACAGGATTTCCCTTTTGTCTGCATCGCAGCATTCCCCCTTATCTTTATTCAGCCGCGTTCCGTTTGCAGCCATTCCAGTCCTTCCATCGCTTCCTCCGCCTGCGGGCAGTAGACAGCGACGAGCAGCTCCTCCATTCCCATCGCCCTCATGTGCATATCGCCTGTTTTATGCACAGGTTCTGTCTGGCAGGCATCGTCCATTTCGGGCACAGGGTCTATTTTACATAAATCGTCTATTAGCATTATACGAAATCCTTTGTCTGCCAACACATCGACCCGATGCAGGCCGTGGGCGATCCCTGTTCCCAGATACTTTACATAGGCTTCCTTGCGAACCCAGAGCCACAAAAGCTTCTGCTGCTCCGACGCATCCGCATACCGCGCAGCCTGCCAACCGGCTTCCTCTGCGGCAAGCCGCAGCCTTTGCGCAGCATCCGGCTCCGTGCGCTGCACTTCCTGCTTCAGCCAGCGCATCTCCTGCGACGTGCAGATCCGCCTGGCGACCGATGGATAGATGTGCCGGCATTTCCGCTCCATGTCGATGCCCAGCGGATGCTCTGCTACGGCGCATAGCCACCAGCTTCCCGTATGCGTTACGGAAAAGAAGGGCCTGCGCATCTGGCCTCGCTCATCGGCGAGAAAGGGCTTTCCGCCGGGCGCTTCCAAAATCCGCAAAGACGGCGTATTCGCGCTGTGGCTATCCAAATCGGTGCCTGTTTTTTCTGTTTCGCGAAACGAAGACGGGGAGTCCAATAAGAACTCCCCGTTGTCCGCTGTTTGTATGCGTTTCGCCTCGTACTGCCGCACTGCAAGGCGCAGCAGCTCCCTGCTGGCGATATGCTCATCGCCTTGCTGAAAGAGAAACAATTTCATCGCAGCTTCTCCATTATATTACTTCGCTTTATTCTTCTTCCTCTTCCACATACTTGCTTCGCGTGGCGATCTTGTCGGGGCTTTCCGCCTGGAACTTCTTGACCGCTGCCGATGCCTTGGAGAAGGCCATCATCGTTCCTGCGCCGCCGATGCAGCCGCCGGGACAGGCCATGCCCTCCATCAGATAGCCGTTGCGCTTTCCTGCTTGTGCGATTTTCAGCATTTTGGCACATTCCGCCAGGCCTTCTGCACGGTCTACCTTGATGCTGGCATTCGGGTACAACTCGTCTACACAGTTGGCAATGGCATCCGCCACGCCGCCGGCCACCGAATATCCCCGGCCAGCTGCCGTAGCATCGTCGAATATTTCCTCGGTTTCGATGTCGCCCAGCTCGATGCCCTTGGCGACGAACATCCCCATCAATTCCTCAAAGGTAATTACGAAATCCACATCGCTTTTTACCGTGCGCCGGGACGCCTCTAACTTCTTTGCAGCGCAGGGGCCCACGAAAACGATTTTCGCTTCCGGGTTGTCCTTGCGAATCAGCCGGGCCGTCGCTACCATGGGCGTCAGCGCATTGGATACGTAAGGCGCAATATCCGGGAAATCCCGCTTGGCCATGACAGACCACGCCGGGCAGCAGGAAGTCGCAAGGAACGGTTCTTCTCCGCTGGCTACCTTGTGCACGTAGTGGTGCGCTTCTTCCACCGCACCCAGATCTGCACCGATAGCCACTTCGTATACTTCGGCAAATCCCAGCTCCTTCAGCGCTGCCTTGATCTTCTCCGGCGTCGCCAGAGGACCGAACTGCCCTACGAATGCCGGAGCCACGGCAGCAATGACTTTATGCCCGCTCTTGATGGCGTGAATCAGCTGGAAAATCTGCGATTTATCGGCAATCGCTCCAAAGGGGCAGCTGACCAGGCACATGCCGCAAGATACACACTTATCGTAATTGATCTTTGCCCGGCCCAGATGGTCGCTTTCAATGGCCTTTACTCCGCAGGCCGCCGCACAAGGCCGGTCGTATTTGACGATGGCATGGTACGGGCAAGTGTCGCGACAGCGCCCGCACTTGATGCACTTGCTGCGATCAATGCTGGATTTTCCGTCTACGATGGATACTGCTTTCACGGGGCAGACAGATACGCAAGGGTGTGCCAGGCAGCCGCGGCAATTGTCCGTTACCATCATGGCGGTTTCGTCGCAGGCATTGCAGGCAAAGGGAATGACGTTGATCAGAGGCGGGTCGTATACCTTCTCTGAAATGGCGCTTTCTTCCACACCTTTAGAAATGTAAGTCGGCTGGTCTGCCGGATACAGCGGCAGTCCGATGGCCAACCGGATGCGTTCGCCGATGATCGCCCGTTCCTGGAAAATGCTCTCCCTGTAGCTGGGAACTTCTCCCGGAATAATTTTAAACGGTATTTCTTCTACGCGGGAATAATCGCCGCCTTCATACGCTAACTTAGCGACTTCAGCGAAAACTTGTCTCCTAATTTTTGTTACAGGTGTATATACTCCTCTCAATCTTGCGTCTCTCCCTTTCCTTCCCCCGGCCATCGGAACACACGGCTTTGAACGTTCTTCACCTTGCCGCCTTTCAGCCAGCATCCGGCAAAGGACGCGCGTTCCTGACAACAGAGGGGATTATGACAACAATAACGATACCGACTGCAGACAGCATAAAATCGACTGCTCTGCCGCCGGTAACTGCTTTTCTTTCGTATTTTATCCCAACTTCTGAAATGCCGAAATTTCTCGAAGGGTTTTAGCGAAAACTTCTTTAATGTTCCGGCTTTCTTTCAAAAGTTCGAAAATATCTTCCCTAAAGAATATACACTATCCCCAAATACTAAATCAAGGCTATTTTTGATTATTTTCTGCTTTTTATTCGATTATTTCGCAAGTTCCGTAATCTTCTCCATCAGCGTTTCGCTATCGGCTTTGTGAATGATCTGGCCGTTGACGCTGGCAACTGGCGAATGCTCTCCATGGCCGGCATCGCCGATGCACTTGCTCATCTCCACACGAATATCCGCGTCGATTTGCAGCTCATTTCTGACCTTTCTCAATCCTTCTACGGATTCTGCCAGATCCATGGCGCCATTCATCACGCAGGAAGTACAGGCGCAGATTTTTACGTCAATTGTTTTCATATCGTTCAATCTCCCTTCTTTCTTACGGCTTTTCCAAAACAAGCGCCTCGCTTATCGGCCTCGCCGCAAAACCGGTATGCTTCTGTCAAATTACCTGTCTTTTAAGTATAGCAAAATTTCTAAAATCCAGCAAGGCCCTCCTGCGGTTTTCCGCAAAAATCCCTCGAGGGCCCTGGTGCAAACAAGATGCAAAAACCGCGCAGTCTTCCGTCCGCGCGGTGCAAAACACAATTTGAGAACCTACTCCTCTTGTGCCAATCGATCCAAAATCAAGCGATAACCGTCTGCACCATAGAGCAGGCATTTGTTGATGCGGCTGATGGTCGTGGTGCTGGCCTTTGTAATGTATTCGATGTCGCTGTAGGTTTTTTTCTCCTGAAGCAGTCTGGCTACGTGCAGCCGCTGAGCGATGGACTGCAGCTCCTTGATCGTACAGATGTCTTCAAAGAAGCGGTAGCATTCTTCCTGAGAGGTCAGGCAGAGAATAGCATCGAAAAGCAGATCTATTTCCTCACTTTTGATCTTGGGTTCGTAACTCATGCAAATACCTCTTTTTTCGTAAAAGTTCGATGAAATGTCAAAGTCGATAAGACTGTGGTGGATGCGACACATCATAATTATTATACAATAAACAGCTGCCATTTACAACGAACATTTACAAGCAGATCGCCTTCGCAGTCCCCGGCACTGTCGGAAAACCCAAAAATATGGTGCAATCCGCTGTCCGCAGGCTGCACCATATTCTCAGATTATTTTTTACAGAAAGCCGCGCTTTCTGCCTGCCGCCCCTCTTATTTCTCGTAAGCGATCTGGCCGTCGATGACAGTCATAACCACCGAGGTATTCAACAGCTCTTCGATATCGTTTTCGTAGATGTTCTTATCCAGAACTACCATGTCGCAGTATTTGCCTACGCCCAGCGTTCCGCGTTCATCTTCCTCGTAAGACGCATAGGCGGCTTCCTTCGTAAACATAGCCACTGCTTCGTCCAGCGTTACGCCGTTTTCCGGATACCAGGGCTTGCCATTGGAACCCTTTCTCGTAACTGCGTGGTAAATGTTGGGCAGCGGATCGAAGGGCTCTACCGGGCAGTCGGAACCACCGCACATGTGAACGCCCATGTCGATGTACCGTCTCCAGTTGTAGCTCTGCTTTGCCAGCTCAGGACCTACGCAGTCGTCCACAACGTTGGAATCTGCCTTAACGAAAATCGGTTGCACGTAAGCGACCAGGTTCATCTTCTTAAAGCGGTCCTGCTGCTCCGCATCCATGATCTGGCAGTGGATTACGCCGTGGCGCCAGTTAGGCCGCGGATACTTTTTGATGACCTTGTCCACGGTCTGAAGCACCTGCTCTAAAGAGGCGTCGCCGATGCAGTGCGTTACTACATCATAACCGTTCTTCTGCGCCAGGTCGTACATTTGATACAGTTCCTCGTCGGAGAACAGGCTGAGGCCCTTTACGCCGGGATCGTTTTTATATTCCTGCCGCAGCGCTGCAGAGTGCGAACCGATAGAACCGTCGTTTAGCAGCTTGATGGGACCGAACTTGAAGCGGCCGATTCTCTGCTTTGCCTTGTAGCCCATATCCAGGAACTGCTGCAGCTGATCGGGATGCTGGAAGCGGATCTGCTCGTAAACGCGGATGGGCAGGCGGCCCTCTTCGACCAGCTCCTTAAATGCCTGGAGATTCTTTTCCAGATCGTTTTCGCCGATGATGTTGAAGTCATCGGTATGTACCTGAACGATGCCCTTTTTCAGCGCATTTTTACAGGCCATTTCCAGCAAGTCCTTCGTCTCCTCCAGCGAATAATTTCCGAAGATCGCCTGAGGGATGCTGGTGGTGTTTTCGCGGATATAGCCGTTGGGCAGTCCATCCTCGCCGAAGTCCATCGTCTCTTTGGTGGTATCTGCTCTCTCATCCCACAGCCCCGATACCTGCAATGCCTTGGTATTCAGGCAGGCGATGTGTCCGCAAGCTCTCTGCAAAAAGATAGGAACGTCGTCGGCGATGGCATCCAGATCGTGACGATCCGGCATCTTTCTGGTATCGCTCCAGTAATCCTGATTAAAGCAGCTGCCTAAAATCCAGCGCTTTTCTTCTCTGGCCTTCGGTGCATCTTCCACGCACCACTGCCGAATCTCTTCCCAGCTTTTGGCGTTGGTCATATCAATTCTGCGAACGAAGGAACCGTAGAACAGCAGATGCATGTGCGTATCGCAAAAGCCGGGCATGGCTAGCTTTCCGCCCAGATCGACCTTTTTTGTCTCTTCACCTGCTAAAGCCAGCATTTCTTCATCGCTGCCCAAAGCGATAACAACACCGTCTTTCACTGCCATAGCGCTGACTTGCGGCCAAGCGGAATCCAGCGTTTTAATCACGCCGTTATAAAATATTGTGTCCATTTTCTTTTTCCTCCTCTTCCCTTGCCGAATACCCGCAGTATCTGGCTGTACCTGAAATATTTACGGTTCTATCTTATCAAAATATATTTCGTTTCGCAAGAGCTATTGCACTTTTCTGAAAAATTCCATGGCCTTTTCCAGCTGGCGATCGATGATATCTCCGTTTTCGTCCACATCGTCTGCGCTCAGCTCCACCGTTACATCCGGGGTTACGCCGATTCCGTGGATAGCCGTACCCTTAGGGGAATAGTACTGCATGGTCGTCATTTTCAGCGCCGCTCCGTTGATCAGTTGCTGCGTGGATTGAATAATTCCTTTGCCGTACGTCTGCTGCCCGATAATCAAGCCGCCTTCGTTGTCCTGGACGCCCTCGGCGAGGATTTCCGCGGCACTGGCCGTTCCGCCATCCACCAAAAGCACGTAGGGCAGCTGCGTTTTTCCCGCCTCGGTCTTATAGTAGGTGCGCCTGCCGTTACGATCCTCCGCATAGATGACGGTCGCTTCATCCAGCAGCGCATCCGCCACCTGCACGGCGCTGTCCACCATGCCGCCGCCGTTGTTGCGCAGGTCGATAATCAGCCCTTGCGCCCCCTGCTCTTCTAATTTGGCAAGCGCCTTGTCGAACTGCTCTCCGGTATTCATTTCAAAGCGGGTAATTCGCAGATACGCAACGCTGTTTTCCATCATCTGGCCCTGAACGGTAACCTCTGTCACCTGTTTTCGTTCCATGGTATAATTCTGCATTTTTCCATCGCGCAGGATGGTCAGCGTTACTTCGGTTCCCGCATCGCCGCGAATCAGCTCCGCCGCTTTGCTCATCTGGCTGCCGCCGTAAGCCACGCCATCCACGCCTAAAATGACATCGCCTGTGCGGATGCCCGCCTGCTGCGCCGGCGAATCGTCGATGACGGAAACCACCTCGATATAATCTTCTTCATTCACCCACATCGTAACGCCTACGCCGCAGTAATTCCCCGTAATATCCGCATACGCCTGCTCGAATTCCTCCGGTGTCAGGTATTCGGAATAGGGATCGCCAAGCCCGCTGACCAGTCCCTTGTACATGCCGTTGATCAGCGATGTATCGTCCTCGATTGGAAGATAATATTCCTCCTGTACCAGCTCCTTCAGCGCGTTTAAAAACCCGTATTCCTCTCGAAGCTCCTGATATTCTTCGTACCCCGTTGCCGATATGGTGCGATATCCGGCAAGCCGGAGCACCCCCGCTGCCGCTACTGGTGAAACCACCGCGCCAAAGACGACTCCTGTCAGAAGCAGCGCTACCGCCTTCTTTTTTATATTCATAGTTCCCGCTCCCGTTCCTCTCTGATCCATATTGAAATCGCTGCTTGCGCCGTTACCGCGCCATCACTGCACATCAGAGACTAAAAACTGCACTTTCTGTACACCGTTCCAGCTATTTACCTCTGCGCTTCCGGCCACGCTGACAAAGGAATCCTCAAACAACAGGTCGCCAAGCTCCTGCGCCCGCTGGAACAGCACGCATTCAAAGGTCGTCTCCTCTTCCGTCCGCGCAGTAAAGCGCACGTGCTGCTTTCGCTCGCCCATATAGCCGAGCCTCGATACGCAGACATCGTTGACTGCAAGTACCGGCTTGGGATTTCCCTGCCCGAAAGGCGCCATCCGCTGCAGCTGTTCGATCAGCTCATGGCTCAGTTGCGCCCCTGTTACGACAGCGTCGATATGTACCTTCGGAATGAGAAGGCCAGGCGTTTCTTCGACCAGCACTGCCATCTGCTGGTTCAGGCTTTCGCGAAGCAGCGTTAGATTGTCCTCTTTCATCAGAAATCCGCAGGCGCCCGCATGGCCGCCGTAGCGGAGAAACAGCTCCTGGCATCCGCTCAGCAGCTGATACAGGTTGACGCCGGGGATGCTGCGCCCTGTGCCTTTTAAGAGGCCGTCGCCGGAGGCTGTAACGATAATCGTCGGCTTTCCGGTCGCATCCTTGATTTTACCCGCTACGATGCCGGTAATTCCCTCGTGGGCGTCCCTGACCTCGATCACCTGAAACAGCGTCTGCTCCTGCTTTGGCGCCTGCCCCGGTTTCGTTTCTCCTTCCTGCTGCAATATCTCCATGCAGCGCTGAAAGGTCTCTTCTTGCACCCGTTTGCGCTGGCGGTTATTTTCCACAAGCGTTTCGACCAGCCGCTGCATCTCCTGCTGCTGCTTTGCATCCGTCGGCCGCAAGGTTAGAAGCTCCACGCCGGTCTTTGCGGACATCATGCGCCCTGCTGCGTTCAGGTGCGGCACAATGACAAAGGCCACCTGTTCGGATGTCACCTGGCCCGGCGTCAGCTTTACGCCTGACAGCAGCATCGCAAGCCCCGGCCTCTGGTTCCGATTGAGGATATTCATGCCGTACTTCACCAGCGTCCGGTTTTCATCCTGCAGAGAAACGATGTCGCCGATGGTACCGATGGCGACGAGATCCAGCAGGCTGTTCAGCAGCTTCTTGTCGATGACGGGTGTTCCATCCGGCCGCTTCAGCGTTCGCTGTAGCGCCTGTGTCAGCTTAAAGGCCACGCCGCAGCCGCACAGTTCCTTAAACGGATAGCCGCAGTCCTCCCGCTTCGGATTCAGCAGCAGGCAGTCCACTGCCTGCCTGCCGTTCATGCTGTGATGGTCGGTAACGATTACGGAAAGCCCCAGTTCCCCGGCAAGGGCCACCTCTTCGCAGGAAACGCTGCCGCAGTCCACCGTAATCAGCAGCTTTACTCCCTGCTCTGCAATCAAGCGCACAGCCTCTTTATTTAATCCATAGCCCTCGTCGAAGCGGGAAGGAATATAGTAAATCAGATGCTTCGTTAAGCGGCCCAGCACTGTCAGCAAAAGCGATGTCGCCGTTACGCCGTCAGCGTCGTAATCCCCGTATACGCAGATTTTCTCCTGCCGGCGGAGCGCCTCTACGATGCGGATGACCGCCGCTTTCATATCTTTCATCAAAAAGGGATCGTAGGTTTGCTTGGGCGAAGCGCTGAGGTATTCTGCAAGCGCCTCTTCCCCTTCGATGCCCCTGCGGCGGAGAATCCCCGCTGTAATTTCCTGTGCATCCCTGTATTCGTCAAACGCATCTTCTTGCGGATAGATCCATTCCTTCATAATTGTATGCCCATTCCTCCCCATTTCATTCATAAGACAACAGGGCTGCCTCGAAGAAGCGCACTGCCTATGCCGCGCCTGAGACAAGCCCTGTGGTAATCGCCGTTGGCTTACAGATAATCCCTCGGATTTTTATAGTCTCCGTTGACGCGCACCTCAAAGTGCACATGCGGGCCGGTTACGCGCCCGGTGGCTCCGGAACGGGCGATGGTCTGCCCCCGCGTTACTTTATCGCCGACGTTGACCAGTCTCTTGGAATTGTGGGCGTACAGCGTAACGATGCCGCCACCGTGGTCGATCATAATCATTTCGCCGTAGCTGCCGTTATAGGCGCTCTTAATTACCGTGCCATCGGCTGCCGCAACCACTGTACTTCCCGTCGCCGCACCGATGTCCATGCCCGTGTGCAGCTTGTTGTATTTTAAAACCGGATGCAGCCGGTAGCCGAATTCTGAGGTCACCCGCGTATTTCCCGGCGCAGGCCAGGCCATGATGCCGCCTTCGTATGTCGTTCCGGTGGACTGCAGCCTGCGGATCTCCTCAGTCAGGGCATTGGCCTCTGCCTGCAGATCGTTGAGCATGGCTTCCAGCTCCTTGTTATCCTTATCTATTTCGGATTTTTTCTCGGCGATAACCTGCCGGTCAGCTTCCATTTCCTTCTGCCGGGCCTTAACGTCTTCTTTCTGCTTTTGCAGCTGCGACTTCAGGTTTTCCAGCTGTTTTTTCTGCTCCTCGATTTTATCGTAGGTCTGCTGCATAGCCTCGAGCACTTCGGTGTCGCTGTCGTAGATCCGCGATACCATGTCGATGTTGCTGACCAGATCCGAAAGGTCCGCAGAACCCAGCAGCACCTCGATCATTCCCGTATCGCCATTTTTATACATGGCCCGCAGGCGCTCGTTCATGTTGTCGTTCTGCTCGACCATTTCCTCCTGCACCCGGGTAAGCTCCTGCTGCGCCTCATTGATTTGACGCTTTGTGGAGGATATGTTCTCCTGAATCTTATCCAGCTCCTGCTCTTTTTCGTTGATCTGGCGCTCCAGCTGTTCAATCTGCGCTGCAAGCGTCTTGGCCTCCTGCCTTCCGGCGTTAAGATCGTCCTTTACATCGCCGATCTCGTTATTGATGCCGCCCAGCTGGTTTTTCTTGTCGTCCACATCGTCGGCAAAGCCCAGGCCCGCCGTCCAAAAAGAAACCGCAAGCAGCGCCACCAACATATAACTGATCGTTCTTCCTCTGCGTTTCATCGTGATGTCCCCCTTTTTCCTTCGCTTTTCTGCTGCCGCTTACGTATCTAAGAACCGGCGCATGGAAATGATGCTTCCCAGCGCTCCGATGCTGATTCCCAGCGGCAGGAATACGCCGGTGAGATGGGTGGTAAGAAAGTTAGCCGGAACCAGCGATGTGGAAAGTAAAAGCAGCGCCTGCTGCCCGAAGAGCTCCACGATTTTCGCGTATACGGCCATGACCAGCCCTACCGCCGCCAGGGCGGAAAAACATCCGATCAGCATTCCCTCTACCAGGAATGGCCCGCGGATAAACCAGTTGGTCGCCCCCACGTATTTCATAATGCTGATTTCCCGTTCTCGGGCCAGCACTGTCAGCTTGATGGTGTTTGATACCACGACAACCGATACGATTACCAGGAACACGATAACAGCCATGGCTCCAGTCTGAATGCCGTTGGTAATTTTTAAAATCTGGTCGATAAAATCCTGTGAATTCGGCACATCCTCCACTCCGGGAAAGGCCTTTGCCACTTCAATAACGGCATCGGCTTTGGACAGGTCTGACAGCGTTACTTTGATGGAATTGGGCAGTGGATTTTTTGCCAGCGTATCGAGAAGATACGCCTGATCTCCCCACCGGACGCGGAATTCTTCCATCGCCGACTCCTTGGAAAAATACCACGCCTCCGATACCCCATCCACGGTACTGAGGCTTTGAATCATCTCCTGCGCGCTTTCCTCCGAAGTCGTATCCAACAGATATATCTGCAATGTATCGAATTTATTCTTTGCGTTTTCCGTAGCCAGTCCCACGTTGACTGCCAAAATAAAGAACAAACCCAGAATTAGAAGCATGGCCGTGATGGAAAAAATCGAAGCGATGCTCATCGTCCTGTTGCGGAATACCTGCGTAAAGGCCTGCTTAAACGCGTACTTAATAGTTCTCATTGATGTACGCTCCTTCCCTTACATCTCCCACAATGTGCCCCTTTTCGATGGTAACAACCCGCTTATTCATGCGATCTACGATATCCTTTGCATGAGTTACCATTACGATTGTCGTTCCTCTCCGGTTGATCTGCTCCAGCAGCTTCATAATCTCCCAAGCGGTATCAGGATCTAAATTTCCTGTGGGCTCGTCTGCAATCAGCACCTTGGGGTTGTTGATCACCGCCCTGGCAATCGCTACCCGCTGCTGCTCTCCGGCCGAAAGCTCGTGGGGATATTTGTCCGCCTTTGAGCTGATCCCCACCATACTGAGAATGTGCGGCACCTGACGCCGTATAGTTCTCTGGCTGAATTTAACGATTTCCATAGCAAAGGCCACATTTTCGAAGACCGTTTTTTTGGGAAGAAGCCGGAAATCCTGAAATACCATACCGCAGGTGCGCCGCAACTGCGGCACCATCCGGTTGGACATCTTTGTTACTTCCATGCCGTCGATGAAGATCGTTCCGCTGTCGGCTTTGATCTCCCGCAGAATCAGCTTGATGAATGTGGATTTTCCGGCGCCACTGGGCCCTACCAGAAATACAAAATCCCCGTCTTTGATTTTGATATTGGCATGCTCCAGCCCTATGTTCTCGCCGTACTTCTTCGTTACGTCGGTGAATTCTATCATAAAAGTCCCCTTACTCTCTCGTATTTCAGGCACCGGCGCCAATTCTGCACCGCTGGCCCGCTGGTCGCCAATTCCAGGGCCAGCCACCGGTCGAAGCGCTGCAAACAACCTCCACCGCAACGTTGTACCTGCTTTGTTTTATCCAGATGCACAAAAATTTGCGCAGAGAAACACCTCATATTATAATATAAATCGACAATTTATGAAACCATATGACACATTACAAATCAATTACAAATGCGTGAATTCTCTGTGAAGACCGCAAAATATCCGCACAAAGGAGGCCCTAAATGAACCGGACAGAACTCAGGACACAGATGCTGCAGTGCCGCGCACAGTTATCCCAGGAGGTGGTAGATGCCTGCGCCCTGCGCATGCAGCAGCACATCGAAGGAATACCCGCCTACGCTGATGCAGGACAGATTATGCTCTATTGCAGCTACAAAAACGAAGCGGGAACGCTGCCCCTGCTGCACGCTATCCTCGCTTCGGGCCGGCAAGCGATTCTGCCGGTAACCGATAAAGCTTTCAATATTCATCCTTACTGCTTAACATCTTTGTCGCAGCTTCGATCGGATATTCGCGGCATTCCCGAACCGAACCCCA